>JANWXY010000063.1 GCA_025057135.1 Bacteroidia bacterium
CGCATCCGAAGAGCAGAAGTAGCCACATGACCGCTACCTCTAAACGCACAGCTCAAAGGTAGCAGATTTGCTTGGATAATCGAGAATGCTTTACCTTTGCACTGCCCGCTTAGCTCAGCGGTTAGAGCATCTGGCTGTTAACCAGAGGGTCGCAGGTTCGAATCCTGCAGCGGGCGCAGTACGACAGAAACTAAGCCCTTTCTCTCAGGAGTCTTTCCACTGCTTCTTTCACTTTTTCACTACGGATGCCCTCCATCTGGCGACACGGGATAGCTTGACATCCGTACCACGAGTCCCATGTGCATCCAGGCAGGCAAGCGTCTTCCCCTTCCCAGAAAATCGGAAGGACCGTAGGATACATCGTGGCATACTCAGGTCTAATCTTTCTAAAAAGTCCGACCGTAGGTCGCCCCAATGCGCCAGCCAAATGTAATGTACCAGTATCCACCGTCACGACTACTTTGCTAAGGGCAGTGAGGGCAATCAGTTCCTCCGTGGTTGTTTTCCCTCGCCAGTCATGAAATCCGTCCCTCTGCCAACCGGAGAGCTCGTCCGATGCAGCCACAGCTCCTACCATCACTATGCTCAGACCCGTGCCTGAAAGCACTTGTATGTACTCTTGAATCTTCTGAATAGAAAGCGTCCTATTCGCTGTGGCAGCGAGCGGGCTAAGCAGAATGAAATCATGAACCCCAGACTGGATGAGGCGATGTTGTATGCGTTCTACTACTTCATCGGCAGGGCGCAGACGCGGTAGCATGGTATAATCTGGCAGCAGTCCCAGCGTCCGAAGCGCGTTTAGAAATACTCCGGGAGAGAGGTATTTTTCATTTGGAAAGGCGTAGAAAGCACTGGCTAAATCGGGATATTTACTTCTTACTGAATCAAGCCGTAGGGGTACTCCCACTATACCCAAAAGAGGTAGCCATTCTCCACCGGACAGGATTATACCAATGTCGGGTTTATGTGCAGCTACTGCTCGTTTTACATGGTACCATTCTTTTATCGCTCGCCACGAGGTTGGATATGGAAGCCCCGTGCTGTGAATGATGTACTCATCTACATAGCCCATAGGAGAAAAGAGCGCTTTCTGAGTGGGACGGCACAACATGATTACTTTTAGGTGTGGAAAGGCCTGACGAAACTGAGCCAAAAACGGCGTTACCATGATGCTGTCCCCCATTAGTCCTGTGCAAACAAGAATGGCTTTTTTAGCCTTTTGTATATCCATCTCTTCTTTGAGTGCTTTTTTGCGGAGAAGGGCTCGCCTGTGTTGATAAAAGTTCCAGCCTTTATATATGAACTTAGATAATACTTTTTTGGCGCTTCGTAGCATTCAGCCAAAGGTAGTATGGTCAGCCATTGCCCTGCGGCTCTTGGGAAAAGTTTAGTATAAATTCGCTCTATGCTCGGCAGCTCTGCTACTCTGACTGGCGATGTACCTTGGCGTCGTACTTTTCTGAGGCGTACCTATACCATAGCGGGACTGGGGATTATACTCAGTGGAGTCATTGCGGCTGGTATCTACCGACTATTTGGGTCAAAAGGTCCCTTAGTTATCTTAGAGTGGGTTCAGAAGTTACCGAATAATTTTCGGGAAATTGCCTTATTGGCGGCGGGTATTCTCATTCTGCTTGCCATGGTGGGCTTAGGCCTTGTGCTCCTGAAATGGTTAGAGAATCCCTCTATGCCTCTTTTCGTGCTTTTCATCGCATGGATAGGTTTCGCAAGCTTAGGCGGACTTTTGCTTTCGCCGGTCTTCTACATCGCTGGCTTTATCCTGACTTTGAAGGTCTTTATTATCACTGGGGTAGTTTTCACAGGCACTGGACTTTTAGCCAGCATAATCGGTATAGACCTTACGAGATGGGGGGGGCAGCTTCTCAGCATCTTGATAGCCTTGACTTTGATGGGAGCTGTAAATGTTTTTATCCAGAGTGAATGGATAGAGTTAGCGTGGCTGTATGGAGGCTTGGTGATATGGATTCTGGTCGCAGTGTATGCGCATCAGCTTTTGGCGAAACTGCCGATGCCTACTGAGGAGGAAGTAGAACAAGGAGCTTTAACTCGCTTAGCGATTGGAGGAGCGCTTTTACTATATGTGATTTTTTATGCCTTGTTCATACGACTGCTCATCTTGGCTCTCTCTCATCAAGGACGGAGGCGTCGCTGAATGAACGAGAAGTCTTACCTTTGCTGCAAACGGCGGGCATAGCTCAGTTGGTTAGAGCGTCTGACTGTGGCTCAGAAGGTCGTCGGTTCGAATCCGACTGTCCGCCCTATGGAAGCCCCGGTCAATAAAGTAGAAGCGGCGGGGCTGCTTACGCTGGACCTTGGTAAGCTTTTGCCCATACCTGAAGTAGCTCAGTTGGATTTAGCCCAGTTTTTAGAAGAAGGGCTCCTTTTGAGAGAGAAGCCTTTTCGGGCGGCTCTCCGGTCCCATGATTGGCAAGTCTATACGGGTAAACTCGTCGTCATCGCACTAAGCACCGATGCTATCATACCGCCGTGGGCATACCTCTTGGTTGGGATGTATCTCCAATCCCACGCTGTATATTACGGCGTAGGCTCTGAGGACGAAGTAATAAAGCAGTACCAACTCGCTTTGATGGACACGCTTGACTGGGAGGCGTTTCGGGATAAAAAAATTCTTCTCAAAGGCTGTGCTTCCATCTCACCAGCTGTAATGACAGAATTTTTCCGCCGAGCTATGCCGATAGCTCAGCTGATATTCTACGGAGAAGCCTGTTCCAGTGTGCCCGTGTATAAGCGCAAATGAACAAATCATTTGGGGAATGGTGCTATGGCTGCAAGTGGTGGGAATTTTACTGCAGGGGAGCGAACCTGTCATAGGTGCCCGGGTATGGTGGAGCGGAAATTCGATAGGGACATTATCGGATAGTAACGGATACTTTAGGTTACCTCTGCCACCTGCCTTCCCGGCTTGGCTGCGAACAGATGCGGCGGCCGAGAGCTTGCGCATAGAGGATGTGGCGGATACGATTATTCGCTGGGAAGTCTTGCCTGATATTCAACTATCTCCTCAAACTATCGTAGCTACCCGAGCTGAATCCCAACGGCTCAATCCCCAAGCAGTAACGGTTTGGAATAGGGCCATTCTCACTTCGGCTCCGTGCTGTAACCTTGCCGAAGCGTTTGAAGGTACCGCTCTGGCAGATGCTGTCGTCTCTGATGCCGCTTTGGGGGTAAAACGACTTCGCCTGCTCGGCTTTGAGCCGGTTCATAGTCCTCTGCTATACGAGAATAAGCCACTCTCTATCGGCTTATATGCTCCATGGGCTGTGCAGTTTTTGCCCGCTCTATGGATACAAAGCGTCTCCATCACTAAGGGTGTAGGTAGCGTCATCAATGGTCACGAGGGGGCAGCAGGTCAGATTCAGGTCCAGTATCTGTCCGAGGATAAACCGAGAGAACCTTATGCCTTAGAGGCTTTCGCACGAAGTACAGGAGAATTCTTTCTCGCTGGCAGAGTGGACCTAAAATCTCCTAATGGCGACCGCTATCTCCTTCTAAGCAATGTCGGCTGGACTCCCTTCCAGTCGTATGCCCTGCAAGATCACAATGGGGACGGCTTTTTGGACATACCACTATTTCAGCATGGACATGGGCTGGGCCGCTTTTTGCGACGAGATACTGTGGGTAACACGATAGAGATAGACATAGAGGGATTGTACGACTATCGGTGGGCAGGAGAGGTCCGTTTTCGCAATCCCTCTGATATTGCAGCGGTGCGGGCTTGGGGCAGTTATCAGGGGCTCAGTTTTCTTCAAACCTCTTTACGAAGGGGCTGGATGTTCAGCAGTGGGCGAGGCCTCAGCCTCATCACGCAGGGAAGGTATTTATCTCAAGCTTTACAGGCAGGATTCAATCGGTATGAAGCGCGTCAGCCACTCGGATATATCCAACTTGTCTATCGTCAGCCCTTAGGTGATACTCGGTGGCTATTGTATGTAGGTCCTGTTTTTCGGGTGGCTCACTATGCCGAGTCGCTCAGTACATGGCACGATTACGATACGAGCTGGCGACGGATAGAAGGTATAGGGGGCGTATTCGCAGAGCTGTCCCTTTTTCCTTTACCCGCTCTCTCGGTGAGCGTAGGGGGGCGATTAGATTGGCACTCCTACTGGGGCTGGCAAGCCGTCCCTCGGCTCCATTTGCGCTGGCAATATCGGGGTTCAGGGTTTCTCCGTTTATCGGCTGGACGGGCATGGCGGATACCTGATCCTTTGCCGGAGGCTTTTCCGTTTCTAATGAGTGGAAGGTTGTGGCGGTTTTCCTTCTCAGGCTGGCCATCTGTGGAGTCTTCATGGAGTTATGGTTTCTTTTGGGAAGAGTCGCATGGCTTAGGCGCAGGCATCATGCGCTGGTCTGTAAACGGCCTGCAAGCTCATATAGCCCAGCCCTTCGTATGGGATATTGAGAAACCCTGGGAAATCGAGGTAGGTTCTGGTCGTAGAGGGGCATTATATCAAGCCGTCTATGCCGAGATAGAGTACGAACTGCCCGACTATGTGCGCTTGACGGCGGGTTATAGATTCCAAGAAGTATGGTGGCCTTTGCGGGGAGAACTCCGGTTACGTCCGATGCTCCCTAAGCATCGTTTAGTAGGATGGATTACCTGGCTTACGCTCTCGCAGCGCTGGCAGGTAGATGGTATTCTCTCTTGGTATGGTCCCCAGCGCCTGCCCTCCACAGCGGAAAAGGAAGAACCCTACCGACTTTCTACAAAGACTCCGAGTTATGCCACCTTTACCATTCAGCTCACACATCGCATAGACCAATGGGAGATACAGCTTGCAGGAGAAAATCTCGGGGGCTTCAGACTATCTCGTCCAGTGCTCGCCGCAGACCAACCTTTCTCACCACAGTTTGACGCTTCTCTAATATGGGGACCCGTCATGGGACGAATGGTGAGCCTTACTTTCCGATATGTATGGTGATTTGGAATAACAAGTTTTCTCTATATTTGCGGGTATGGGAACTTGGCGCGAATGGCTAAAAACCTTTATTTCAGAAGGTAAAACTCGGACTGATAATCGGTCAGACTCTACGAATCCTACTGCGGTGCCGAGTTCGCCGCCCAAAGAGTCTGCCGTCCAAACTGAAACCTCAGATTCCCACCAGACCTACTCTGTGCTACCTCTAAAAGAGTGGATTACTCGGCAAGTCTCCCCATACGCATGGGACCGCACGGTCATCCGCAGCTTGCCTGCCCTTGGGCGTATGGGTATATCTCCGACGAATATCATAGCCCCGAAGCCTGATACTCAACTTTCAGCCTCAACTTTACAAGTTATTCTCACTTCTTTGGAGGAAATGTACGGCATCAGGCCCAATCTAAGTGAAATCTATAAAAACAGTATAGCTATATGAGTACGAAGGTAAATATCGCATTGGAGCCGAAACTGGATAAAGGCACACTCGTGCTGGGCGGTGAGCCGCACGTAGTACATTGCCACTACTACAATCACTTTCTCCAAACATCAATAGAAGATGCCGCAGGTACATATGACGTAGAGGAAGTCCTTGTCTGGACCGCACAAGAGATTGGGCATAGCTTGTTCAAAAGTGTATTCCACGAGCGAAAAGTTGAGGACCCTCAGGAAAGAAAAGCCATCGTAGAGGCCGTCTTCACGCAGTGTGGATACGGCAAAGTGTCTCTAAATAGCCTATCTTCTGAGGGAGGTGAGCTAAGTACCCCATACGAACATTACGCCTATACTTACTCGGCCACATTCCCCCCTCGTCCTAAGGGGCAGAGAGGGGTCGCGTATTTTTCTCAGGGGTATTTGGCGGGGGCTTTAGAAGCTATTTACGATTTGCCCCTTGGTAGCATTGGGAGTAAGCAAACAGCTTGTCTCACTCAGGGCGACCCGGAGGTTCGTTGGCAGTTTTATCGGTTAGAACAGCCTCTTCCGCTTACTCCGTCTGTCGGAGAGGGCACTTTTCAAACGGGAGATCTTCTGCAGCCTCCAAACACTCGTATCCCGATGGCCCAAATCAGAGATGCCGTCCTCGGACTTCCCCTCCTCCCGGACCCTGAAACTGGACTAATAGAAGCTTTTGGTGTGGTTTTGACCCTCATTCCGGGCAACTATTATGCGCTTATTTCTGATAGGCACCTCCAGCGCATGATCCAAGCTCTCGGTGAAGAGATTGTACCAGTGGTTTTAGACATGCTCATAGAGTCTGGTCATGTCTGCGCGTTCAATACACTGGGGGGCATCATGCAGAGTGCAGAATGGGACGCCGTAGTTCGTCCATATATTGACACGCCCGAAGACTGGCTCCATGGCATTTTGGCTGTCCTACCCGCTATCGGTTGGGGTATAGTAGGCTGTCTGGACCAGCCTTCCTCCCGAGAGTGGAGCGTTTGCCTCACCAACTGGTACGAGACCACAGCCATTGCCGCTTTACCTACGAGTCAGCGGCGGTTAGATCATTCGCCCTTTGCTCGTGGGCTTTTTGCAGGGATCATGGCTCTGGTCTATGAGGCGCACATCTATGAGCGTAGGCTCACTTTTGATGGACATTTGTACCGTCGGCTTTTCGGAGAAGGGCGTGTATATGAGTCTGTTTTCACAGAGAGCCGCTTACAAGGTCACCTCAGAGATAGTGTGTATGTCTCACCAGCCCGTTCATGAAGTATCAAAAGCTTCAAGTATGTGCATGGCGAGTCAAGTATTTGCTGAGTTTGAAAGAACCCCTCACCACTCATCAGTGGAGGTCTCTCGCTGATGGATGGGATGGGAGTCATTTAGAGGTTTTCCCGATAGCCACTACAAGCGGAGCTTTATACAAGCTAACTCTGCCCGATAAGGAAGGCATTATCACTGGTAGTAGCCTATCTTGTGACATTTACGCTGTACTTCTCAGGTACCGAGCGGAAGAGCTGTTCACGGAAGTGATGAATCGTGTGGAAGCTGTGGCATACCTTTGAGCGGTGCGATGGATGATATTCTGGCTCGGGCTTCTGTGGGCTCAGGATAAACCCGCCTACCTTCTTTACACCTCCAAAGGCAAGCTCACCTCATATACGGCTCTCCTTTTACAGGCGGAGAAAGCAGATGTGGTATTTTTTGGAGAGCTTCACGATGACCCAATAGCCCACTGGTTGTCTTACGAGTTAGTGAGAGACCTACATGCTAAGCGTCAGGGAGAGATTTTGATTGGCATGGAGATGTTTGAAACCGACCAGCAGAGTGCCTTAGCTCGCTATTTGGGTGGTTTGCTCACTATGGAGCAGCTCGCTGAGACCATAAAGCTTTGGCCCAACTTTCATACCGATTATGCGCCGATAGTGGAGTGGGCTCAGCGTGAAAAAGTTCCTGTTTATGCCACGAATGCTCCTCGGGCTTTAGCTCGGGAGATAGCGCGAGCTGGGGCTATGGTCATGGATAGGTGGGACGCAGATAAACGGAGCCTCGTGGCTCCCCTCCCTTTTCCAAGATTAGACTCTCTGCAATCCTACCAGCAAATGAGCGAAATGGCAGCTAATCACGGTATGGATCCTGAGCCCTTTCGTCTGGCGCAAATGCTCAAGGATGCCACGATGGCTTATAGAATCAAAGAAGTATGGCGGCCAGGGAAGTTATTTTTTCACCTGAATGGCAGTTTCCATAGCGACTATAAGGAAGGTATCGCTGCCTACTTGCGCATTTATGCACCTACTCTACGCGTTTTGAATGTCTCTACTGTGCGGGTGCCAGACCCTAAAGCCTATCGTCCCCCTAAATCTGGTTTGGCAGACTTTATTTTAGTGGTACCTGAAAGTATGACCCGAACCCACTGATGGCATACGACATTACCGTAATCGGCGCGGGCGTTGTAGGCGCAGCGGTAGCGCACCGCTTGCGAAAGGTTTTACCTGATGTTCGGCTTCTGGTATTGGAAAAGGAGCCGAAACCTGCCTTTCACCAGAGCGGACGCAACTCGGGCGTCATTCATTCTGGCATCTATTACAAGCCCGGCTCCCTGAAAGCCACCCTCTGCGCAAAGGGGAGAGAAATGCTGTACGAGTTTGCAGCCAACGAAAACATTCCTCACGACCGGTGCGGGAAGCTTATTTTGGCCACAGAATCTGACGAACTACCTCGGCTCCACCACCTCTACGAAAGAGGATTGCAGAATGCCATTCCTGGCATAAAGCTGCTCTCTGCCGCAGAAATCCAACTATACGAACCTGAGGCCCGAGGTGTGGGAGCTATTCATGTGCCTGTGACTGGCATTATTGATTACAAAGCGCTGACAGAGAGACTTTTAGCTCTCAGTCTGGCTGATATTCGCTATCAGACCGAGGTACTCAAGCTTCGGGGCCATTCCCAAGGCTATCATATAGAGACGACCCGAGGCGATTACGAGTCAAGCTATGTCATTGCCTGTGCAGGATTGCAGGCAGATAGACTCGCTCGCCTGGATGGGCTGTATCCGCCCTTAAGAGTCGTGCCTTTTAGAGGAGATTATTATGAACTCCGGCCCGAAGCCCGCTGGAAGGTCCGCCACCTGATTTATCCCCTTCCCCATCCTACTTATCCTGTGTTGGGGGTGCATTTGACTCGGATGACAGATGGTAGTATAGAGGCTGGTCCCAATGCGGTATTTGCTTGGGCAAGGGAGGTGTACAGTCGCACGGGGTTTTCTCTCCGAGACAGTATAGAGGCTCTGTCTTTTGTAGGGACTTGGCGATTTTTCCTGAAACATTGGCGGGAGGGCTGGACTGAGTATCGGCGAGCTTTCTCTAAGCGTCTCTTCTGGCGAAGCTTGCAGAGGCTGGTACCTTCACTCACGGAAGAAGACCTCATACCTGCTCGTTCGGGCATACGGGCTTTAGCGCTTACACGAGATGGGCGATTCTGGGATGATTTTTACTTCGTCGCTCAGTCTCGTAGCCTTCATGTGCTAAATGCTCCTTCTCCGGCCGCTACTGCTTCGTTGGCCTTAGCCGAAGTGATTGTTCAAAAAGCGATAGATACATGGCAACTCTCTATCTCGGTCGGTACAGGTGGAGTCTCCATCCACCGCTGACTTTTTTGAAGCGCGGACGGGGACCTTTGGTTGCATTTGTTCCTGAGCGGGACGCCACCGATGAGGGAGTAGAGCTCTTGCGTAAGATTACTAATGCGGTCAATATACCTTGGGACGAAACCACCGTCGTCCTAACGCGGTATGCCCTCTCCCTTGGGCGAATAGCCCTTTTCAGTCAAAGTATTTTGTGGGTCTTTGGTGAAAAAGTTCCACCTTTTGTCAGCTACGGTGTGTATGACCTTAGAACAAGTCAGCTCCTCCCCCCTCCGCAGTTTCAGCCCGGCCAAGGGCAGCGCTACCTCTACATCCTTCCAGCTTTGAGTGAAATGCAGCAGTCACAGGAGAAAAAGAAACGCACCTGGGAGTGGATCAAGGGATTGGCTTCCGAGTCTTAGGAACATCGGGGAAGGCGCGGCTCGGCATTCTATTCACGGCACATGGGACGGTTTCCACGCCCGCCTTTATGCCTGTGGCGACTCACGGAGCTCTCAAAGCCTTTCCTCATCACCTACTGAGTGAGGCTGATATTCTTCTCTCCAATACTTACCATTTGTATCTGCGTCCAGGCACCGCTACTTTGGAAGCCGCGGGTGGGCTGCATCGGTTTATTCAGTGGTCTAAGCCTATTCTCACCGATAGTGGCGGTTATCAGGTGTTCAGCTTGGCGACTCACAGAAAGCTTTTGTCCGAAGGGGTTCAATTCAAATCTCACATAGACGGCTCAGCGCATCTCCTCACGCCTGAGTCGGTCGTAGATATTCAACGAAGTATAGGCTCTGACATTCAGATGGTGCTGGATGTGTGTCCGCCCTACCCTACGACGGCATCTGGGATGCGCGAAGCCTTAGAACTCACTCACGCATGGGCCGAGCGCGCTCGGAAGCACTTTATGGAAAAGCCTGTGGCTTATGATTACCCGATCATGCAATTCGGTATCGTGCAAGGTGGTGTGGAAGCTGAGCTGCGTCGCCTGAGCTACCAAGCACTGAGTAAATGGGACTTTGAAGGGTGGGCAGTAGGTGGCTTAGCAGTAGGCGAACCTTTTGAGTTGAGGCGTCCCATCCTCCATCTCATGGGCGAAATCCTCCCAGAAGAGAAACCTCGCTATGTGATGGGTTTAGGCACCCCAGCAGATATCTTAGAGGCTGTGGCAGCAGGAATGGACCTTATGGACTGTGTCCTGCCCACTCGCGAAGCGCGTCATGGCCGCCTTTATACATGGGAGGGCATTCTGCACATTAGAACTGCCCGTTTCAAGAAAGACTTCACCCCCCTTCCTCCCTGGGGATATTCTCGGGCTTATTTGCATCATTTGTTCAGAGTGGGTGACCCTCTGGCTTATACTATTGCCACAGCAGCTAATCTTCATTTTTTCATGGAGCTGATGGCAAACATCCGCCGGCACATCGCCGAAGATAGCTTTCACCACTGGCGCATAGAGATATCCCCAAAACTTACAAACGCCCTCTGACTCAATGCTATTCGTTTTTTTCGTAAGTTTGACGCATCATGCAGGCTTACTCTCTAACCAATACTTGGGAACTGGCATGGTCCGCCTTCAAGAGGCACTGGCTTGTAGGGGTATTGCTTTCTGTATTGTACCCATTTGCTGGGTTTATTCCTATCGTGGGAAATGTTGCGGTGCTAATACTTTCCTTGTTTCATACAGTTTATGGACTCAAAGCCTGGAATAAGTCGGAGCCTATAACCTTTCAGGACATTACATCTGAAAGTTTCACGACCTATTTGAAGATGTTTTTGGGAGTTTTACTGAACTTCTTGCCAATCCTCATCGCTGTACTCATAAGCCTGCCCCAGCTTACAGAACTGAACGCAAAGGCACAGGAAGAACTGATATCTCCGGAAACTATACTCGCCCAGATTTTGGATTTTCTCACAATACTGCTGATAGCAGGCTTATTCTCTATCTTGATAGTCGCTGCGCTGTTTGCCTATCCCTATTTCGTCTTAGACAAGAAAATGGACGTATTCACTGCGATACAGCATTCTCTGCGATTTTTCACCGATAACATCCTGCGAGTTTTTCTCTTTCTCATCACTTCATGGTTGATACATGCTCTGGGTATGCTTATCTGCTGTATCGGACTTTTCCTAACTATACCTATAAGTAGCATAGCTGCTGCGGGGGTTTATAAGCAGCTCGTAGACCGGACGGTATAATGCTACCTGACGCCCGACCGGCTACTTACCCTCTACCTATTCTGAAAGCTTAGGTCTGGCTTATGACTTTTTCCAACGCTGCTCGTATCTCATCATAGTCTGGCTCATGGGTCTGCTCCTTCACCAGCTGCATATAGCGTATTTTACCTTCTTTATCCACTATAAATGCTGCTCGGGCAAGTAACCCTTTGAGCATACCGCTATCTATCAGGACACCGTACTTTTCAAGGTCACGATAGCGGAAATCCGAGAATATCTCAAGATTACGGATGGAATATATGATGCAATATCGCTTCTGTGCATGTGGTATGTCCATAGAAACAACATAAGTATAAACATGAGGCCCAAACTCGCCTAAAATTTCATCTAATCGCTCTATTTCTTGAGGACATACTTCTCCATCCAGCGTAGGTACGGTCAAAATAAGCTGAGGCTTATCTTTTGCACCTCCAATAACGATGTCTTGATAGTTAGAAGCTACTACACGTACCTCTGGCGCAGGGTCTCCTTCCTTCGGAATACTTCCTTTTAGATTTGCACTTTCACCATATACGGAAATCATTTGCACGATACCCATGGCATGAGTTGTTAGTGCAAAGTAACACATATTTCGTCACATACATTTCACCGAACGCTTTTACCTTAGAGTTATGCGATGGATTTTGATCGTGGGGGTAGTGCTGGCTCAAGACACCCTCCGATTTATGGCGTATAACCTTCTGAGGTACGGAGCGACGCCGGGCTATTGTAATACGGCATGTAAAGATGCTCAGCTTCGTACTATCGTGGGATTTTTGCGTCCGAGCGTTCTGGGAGTGAATGAAATAGCCCCAGCTTCTGCGCTGATACAGCGTGTGTTAGACTCGGTATTGAATGTGAATGGGGTTTCTTATTGGCGTAGCAGTACTTATGCGAACCCTTCTGGTAGCGATATTGTAAATGCGCTTTTTTATGATAGCCGGCGGCTGGAATGGATTAAGCAGGAGTTAGTGACGACCCAAGGAGGTTTGCGTGACATTTATGCCTACCACCTGTACTACAAAGAACCCGCCCCGATAATAGATACCTTATTTGTAGTGGTGATAGTCTCACATCTAAAAGCGGGGAATGCTGCCTCCGACTCCCAAAGCAGAGCTCAAGCAGGTAATGCTATCAAGCAATACATCCAATCCCTACCAGCTGCCCGTCGCCGCTTCGTCGTGGATATGGGCGACCACAACTTGTACAGTAGCTCTGAAGTCGCCTACCAGAATATCACAGCCGTGTTGGCAGACCCTGCTCCGGCAGGACCTTGGAGTGGAAATGCTGCATATGCTTATTATCATACTCAATCTACCCGGACCGCTGCTCTGGCTGATGGGGGAACAAGCGGAGGATTAGATGATCGGTTTGACTTCATCTTTTTCTCGCCTGAATGTACAACCTCCACAGCGCGTGCGAGATACATACCGGGTACCTTCAAAGTCGTCGGACAAGATGGGCAGCGCTTCAATCAAGCCATCAATAGTACGCCCCTTCCTGCGGGATATCCTGTAAGCGTAATAAATGCTCTCTACGCCATGTCGGACCATTTGCCTGTGGTAGCGGACTTCGCTTTGTCCGTCACGCCTTACACGACGAGTGTGGAGAAAAGTGTAGTTATCCACACCCCATGCCTGTATGAAATAGAAGGCTCTACCCTTTACCTCACAGCCAATGCTCCCTGTCAAGTTGAGATATGGAACCTGAGAGGCGAAATGTACCTTCGGCTTGCTCTCGTGCCTGGACAGAGGCAAGAGGTGGAGCTGCCCATGGGAGTTTATCTCCTTCGGGCAGGCGAAGGGTTCGTGAAACGCATCGGTATCTTACCCTAACCCGATATTGCCTGGGAGAAAAGGCGGGAGCGTACCCCCGCCAAGCTTCTCCATCACGAGCTGCTGCAGTTTCTCTCGGGCATCATTGAAGGCTTCCGCTATCGCTTTTTCTAATGCCTCTCTTTTTCCGAGCACACTATCGTCTATCTCTACGCGTTGAACTATCTGATGTCCAGAGAGGGTGATTTGGACAGTTTTATCGGTAGAGCTTCCGACGACATTAGTTTTTTCTAACTCTTGGGCGAGCTCTTGCATTTTCTGGAAAGCCTTGAGAAAGTCCCACATACGCCTAAGGTGCAGATTTTGTTTTGTACCTTTGTCACATGTATTGGGATAAAGCCATCAAAGCTCAAATTGTTGCAGAGCACAGCCCTCAGAAAGATGCCCGAGATACAGGTTCGCCTGAAAGCCAGATAGCTCTCTTGAGCTACCGCATACAGGAGGTCTCAGCTCACCTTCGTGAGCATAAGAAAGATTTTTCTGCGCAGCGCGGGCTTTTGCGACTTGTCGGACAACGCAAGCGTCTTTTAGCCTATCTAAAAAAGACGGATATTCAGCGGTATCGCCAGATTGTAGAGAAGCTTAACCTGCGGGGATAATCTATGTCTAAGCATACCGAGGTCTTTGAAATAGAGGGAGCAGAACCGATACAGTTGCATTTTGGCCACATAGCTCGCCAAGCGGATGGAGCGGTGTGGATACAGCAAGGGGGCACGATCGTCATATGTACGGCATGCGCCGGTGAGAAGGAGTCGGACACGGATTTTGTGCCTTTGACGGTAGATTATAGAGAAAACTTTTCCAGTAGCGGTCGTATTCCTGGCGGCTTCATCAAACGAGACGGCCGCCCTAATGAAGCGGAGGTATTGACTTCACGCTTGATAGACCGCTCCCTTCGCCCTTTTTTTCCCAAAGGCTGGCGTAAAGAGACTCAGCTGATAGCCATACTGGAATCGTACGATCCGGAGTATCCCTCTGATGTGCTGGCAGGGTTAGGGTTGTCGGCAGCTCTGGCGCTTTCTTCTATACCTACTGAACAGATCGTAGCTACAGCTCGGATCATAAGAAAGAATGGCGAATTTCTCCTAAATCCTCCCGCCGCTCACATAGAAGGTGCTGAACTCAACCTCGTCGTATCTGGCACGCAGGACTCTATCGTCATGGTGGAGGGGGAAATGCAAGAAGTGGAGGAGACGACCCTTGTAGATGCCCTTCGTCACGCTCACGAATATATCAAGCAGCTCATAGCGTTTTTAGAGAATATCCAGCAGCGCTACGGTAAGCCAAAAGCCACCATAGACCCGGCCCCCTCCTTCCCAGAGATTGCGGAACAAATGGAAGCTTTATTGGCTGAGCGGCTGTATAACATCGTCAAGAGTTCGTCCTCTAAGCAAGCTCGGCGAGAGGCTTTTGAGTATGCTCTCCAAGAAGCGAGTGACGCTTTGGTAGCGCAAAATCCAGATTGGGCAGCGCCTGAGGTTCAGAAGTTTGCCAGTACTTATTTCGCCGAGATGAAGCGCCGGATTATGCGGGAGGTCATCCTGAATGAGGGAGTTCGGTTAGATGGCCGACGACCCGACGAAATCCGCCCAATCTGGTGTGAAGTCGGTGTGCTACCGCGGACACATGGTTCAGCTATATTTACCCGAGGGGAAACACAAGCACTCGCCACTGTAACGCTCGGCACGAAACAGGATGAACAGATCATTGACTACGCTACCCAACAGGGAACTAAGAAGTTTCTCTTGCAGTACAACTTTCCTCCTTTTTCCACCGGAGAAGTAAAACCCTTGCGAGCGCCTTCTCGCCGAGAGGTAGGACATAGTCACCTCGCTGAGCGTGCCCTACGGCAAGTCATTCCAACAGAGGGAGACTTTGCCGACTACACCATTCGCGTCGTATCAGACATCTTAGAGTCTAATGGCTCTTCCTCTATGGCTACGGTATGTGCTGGCTGTTTAGCGCTGATGGATGCGGGGGTGCCGCTGAAAGCCCCAGTGGCTGGCATAGCGATGGGGCTCATATGGAGCAGTTCTGAGCGGTACGCAGTGCTTACAGATATACTTGGTGACGAGGATGCCCTTGGAGATATGGACTTCAAAGTCGCCGGTACTGCTCGCGGTCTCACCGCTTGCCAAATGGACATCAAAATCCAGCATATGCCTTACGAAGTCTTAGGAAAAGCGCTCCTCCAAGCTAAGCAGGCTCGGCTTTTCATTTTAGAGCAAATGCTTGCCGTTTTGCCTCAACCCCGGACTGAGCTCTCTCCATATGCCCCGAGGATATACCGAATGAGCATACCTTTTGAGCTTATCGGAGCGGTGATTGGTACGGGGGGTAAAGTCATTCAGGAAATCCAAAGAACTACGGGTACTACCATCACCATAGAGCAGGATGAGAAAGGTGGTACGGCTGTGATTTATGCTCAGGACAAAGCCGCTTTGGAAAAAGCTGCCGGAGTGATACGGGAAATCATCTCAGAGCCTGAGATCGGGCAAGTATATTCTGCCAAAGTGAAATTCCTCAAGGAAGCCGGTGCTGTCGTGGAATTCATGCGTGGAAAAGAGGGATTCTTACACATATCCGAGATAGTTCCATACCGAGTGGAAAAAATTGAAGATGTGCTGCGGGTAGGTCAAGAGCTACCTGTGAAGTACCTCGGCGTAGACGCCCGAACTGGTAAGTATCGCGTCAGCCACAAAGCAGTGAATGGAGAGCGTGGAAGTGCTTCTCACTCAGAGCGCCCTCCTCGTCGTCCATCCTCTCGCCCTCAACACTCTCATCGCCGCTCATGAAGATTTTGATAACCGGAGGAGCTGGGTTTATCGGCTCTCACCTTGCTGAGAAGTGCGCAGTAGCTGGGCATCGTGTAACCATACTGGATAATCTATCCACGGGTAGCTTAGACAATATCACGCACCTTTTGCGTGAGTACAAAGGCACCCTCCAGTTTGTACAAGGGACGGTGGAGGATGAAGGGCTTGTTCGGCAGCTCATAGAACAACATGACCGAGTCTATCATCTCGCCTCTGTGGTAGGGGTGAAACGAGTCATGATGGAGCCTTTGACCACGGTGGTAGAAGGACTGCGCGGCACAGATGTAGTTCTGTCGGTAGCGGCGGAGTTGGTTCGCCCCACTCTGGTAGCTTCTACCAGCGAAGTCTACGGACGAGCTCTGGAATACTTAGACCCCGAAGGCTGTCAGCGCCTATCAGAAGATAGCCCACTCATTCTGGGATCGCCGGCCAAACATCGGTGGGTTTATGCGATTACTAAGCTCGCTAAGGAAGCCCTCGCTATCAGCTACCATCGCCAAATGGGCTCGCCATTTGTAGTTGTGCGCTTTTTCAATACCGTCGGTCCTCGGCAGTCCCCTGCTTATGGCATGGTCATCCCTAATCTCGTTCAAGCAGCTCTGTCAGGTCGTCCGCTGCCCGTTTACGGAACTGGAACGCAAAGGCGATCCTTTCTCCATGTGAAAGATGCTGTAGAAGCCCTTTATCAACTCCTGATCACCCCTCCGCGGGAGCCCTGGGGTGAAATTTTCAATCTCGGTAACCCCATGGAAATTTCCATCATGGAGCTGGCCGAGAAAATCAAAGCCCTGGTCAACTCCAACTCCCCGATTGAAGTCATCCCGTATGAGGTGTCGTATGGTAAGGGATTTGAAGACATGCAACGCAGGACCCCAGATATTAGTAAAATTCAAGCTTGGCTGGGATGGAGTCCTCGCCACGATTTAGACGATATACTCAATGAAGTCATACAACATGCTCAGATTGCATCGTAACGCCCTATGTGGGGTACTCTTACTTGTACCTTTGCTTATCTCTTGTGGCCGAAATGCTTCGTTTGAAGGACAGATTGACTATCAAACCTCTATTTCAGGGGAAAAGACTCAACTCTTAGATTCCCTGCTGAAAGCTCAGAATGCCGGATTTACCCTATACTACAAGAAAGATAAAGTACGAATAGACCACAGAGGAGGACAGTCCGAGGAAACCATGATAATGGACTACACAAGAGACAGCATCTTTTTTATTTCTCATGCAGACAGTTCGTATGTAGGGTTTCCGCTGCCCCCTGACTCCGAAAGTATGCTTCCTGAACTCAAGCAAGAGCAGGTCGCCGAGTCCAGAACCATTGCTGGATATAACTGTGAAGCCCGAAAAGTTTCGTACAAGGCACAGGAATCTGAGCGCACGATAAAGTTTTGGGAAGCCAAAGACTTGCGAGTCCCCGAACAAAATGCAGAGAAAGTACCCATTTTGCCTCGTGGTGTGAGTGTGAAAGGCATACCTCTGCGATTAGAAGCATCTTCTTCGGGAGACCCCTTCAAGATTATCCATCAAGCTGTATCCGTGCAGCCAAAGTCGTTAGATGAAGCCCTTTTTGTCATACCTTTGAATTACAAAAAATCAGAATACAGATGACACGCACAGTACGATTGTCGGTAGGACTTCTGGCGGTACTTTGGGCACAGAAGTCATTCGAAGGCAGCATTACCTACACGACCAAGGTAGAAGGTGCTATGGCCGCACAGATGGGAGAAATGATCAAAAGTCAGATGCCCGATAAGATGATTGTGTATTATAGAGGAAATAAGGTTCGGTCGGAGGTAGGTGATGCCGTGGTCCTCACAGATGGGGACGCTGGATTTATTTATCTACTCAATCCTGCTTTGAAGACATACCGAAAGGCTCCGCTAACGCCCCCCCAAGAGTCTGACCAAGCCCCCACCCCAAAAGTCGTAAAGACAAAAGATAAGGCCAAAGTCGCAGGATATGCGGTAGAGAGATATGATGCCGAAGTCAGCACTCCCCAGGGAGAAATAAAGATGCAAGTCTGGGCGGCTCCGGCCCTGAAAGTCTCTGAAATAGCTCAACGCGGAAATAACCTCGCCAGGGGAGTAAAAGTAGATGGGATTCCCTTGCGAATAGTTATGGATGTGCCGGGGATTGACATTAAGATAGTATTCTTAGCTACTCAGGTCCAAACTACACCGCCAGAAGAAGTGCTCTTCAAGATACCCACGGACTATGTAGAGGAAAAAGAGGCCAACGACTGAAAGCCTATTGCCTATTCAGGCAAAGGACAGGCAAAAATTTTTTCTCTCGGAGAAGCTCAGCTAAAAGATGATTGAGCGAACCGGTTTCAATCAGGCGTGTTTATTTTCACCTTTTCAGCGCTGAGGGTGGGATGGATCTACACACGCAGGTATGTGAGTATCTGAGGGGAGGTTTGGTGTTGGGGGGGGGGGGGGGGGGGGCGCGGGCGCCCCCCCCCCCCCCCCCCCCAACAAAAACACGGACAAAAAACCCCCCCCCGCCAATTGCCGCCCCAAACCCAAAAAAACCCCAGTTTTGGGAAAAAAAACAAAAAAACAAACACCACAACAACAACCCCAACAGTAAAA
>JANWXY010000084.1 GCA_025057135.1 Bacteroidia bacterium
ATATTGAGGAACTCCGTAGGAGGCTCCTTATCCTCTACCGTCGTGAAACCACCGAACTGCCTCGGCTGCATTTTGACCGCCATATTTACATTCCTCTGCTTTTGGAGAAGGAAGGGATTACGATGGATCCGCCAGGACTAACTGAAAGCGAAGAACGCTTTGTGCGAGACCTGCGTGCGTACTGGAAGGCTGAAAAAGATAAAGCTTTGGCAGGCAAAGAGCTATTCCTCCTGCGCAATCTAAGCCGAGGGCGCAGTATTGGCTTCTTTGAAGAAAGGGGCTTTTATCCCGACTTTATCTTATGGGTATTAGACACTCAGACAAATACTCAGCGAATTATTTTTGTCGAGCCCCACGGCATGCTCCATGCTAAAGCCTACATCCATGACGAGAAAGCCCGCCTTTGGGAACGGCTGCCTAAGCTAGCAAAAGAGATTGAGAAGCGAAGTAATCGCTACGACGTAGAGCTGGATGCCTTTATCATCTCTGCTACTCCCTATGAGGAGCTCCGCAAAAAGTATGACGATGGTCGATGGGAAAAAGAAAAGTTCAGAGAGCACCACATTCTTTTTCCTGAGGACCGAGACTACATAAGGTACCTAATAGAGGGAGTTCCGAAAGATAGCGCTAACTTATCTTCTCGGCCCGCTACAGAAGGTAGCCCATTCTGAGGCAGAGGCAGGAGGCTTAGGGGAGCTTAGGAGGCTAACGGCTTTTTCCAGCAGAGTCTCTACCACCGACTGGATGCAGTCCTGCGGCGAAGGTCCGACGGCGAGGTTAGGATATTTACTCTGTAGCTGCTCAGCTACCGCACAAGGGTCTACCGGTACGCACCTCGGCGTGAAGCTCGTGGACAGCTTAGAGAGGGACAACCACGCCTGAACGCTTAGACTCTTATCTGGCGAAAAGTACAGGAGATATAATCCGCCTATCTTCTTTGGAAAAAGCGGGGCTAAGCGCCGCTCTGCGATATAGGCATACACCATAAGCTGAATAGCATACATGAGCGCCGAAGGACCCCCCTGCTCCTTAGGGGCCCTGAGCTTGTAATCTACGATACTTACTGACCCCTCCTGAAGAATCATCTCATCGGATTCTCCCTGAATCCGTACCTTTTCCCCCCGGAGATGCTATGCTATGTGTAGAAAATCACGCCACGAAGGACGGGGCAAAAGCGGCTGCCCCCTCTATCTGACAAGCCTCAAACCACAGGGGAAGTTCTTGATGATTTTCCCAGTAATGCTTGGTATAGTCCTTGAGCAGGCGATCCATATCAGCAGGCAGCGTGGGAAAGGGGTCCGAGGGCGGCTTGAGATGCTTCTCTATCCAGAACCGCATAGAACCGAAGTAAGGAGAGACCAGCTGCGCTATCTCGCGAGCTGAGAGAGTGAGGGTGGTAAATTTAGGCATACTCCAAATGTAAAGCCACCAACAAAACGAACCCGCTGGTATAGAGCGAAAATAAGGATACGCCTTTACTTTATCACGGGTACCACTATGCTCTGCTCGCGATAGGTTACTATGTAGGTGCCAGGGGTAGTGATAGCAAAGCCCATGGCCGTTAGGAAGGGCGAAGGTTCTATAGACAGGGTTTGGATAAGCCGGCCGTCTATGGTATGAAGGCGGATTTGGCCCCCTACGCCCCCATCAAATAGCTGGATGTGAATGCTCTCCTGCTCTTTGGCATACCAGGCACTAAACCAGCGCCCCTCGGCTGGGGTCCACTCCACCCGCTGAGACGTGATATAGGTCTCCGTGCGGCCATCGCTGTAGCCATAGCGCAGGCGATAGAGGTTTTCGCCGATGAAGGGCTGACGGTCTGTATAAGTGGTAATCTCTGTGGGGAGCTGAGCCAGCGTCTGCCAAGTAAGCCCCCCATCGCCTGAGCGGTCTATCGCCCAGCCAATAAGCTGCTCAGTTTCTGCTATGCGGGCCCTATCCCAGTTCCATCGCAGCAGGACTCCCGTGCCTCGGAGGGCTTCGGCTCGGAAGGACACCACTGGCTGCGAAAGCGGCGTACAATTAAAGGTCATTCCAGAGGGAAGACTCCATGTGAGAGTGTAGCCTTGAGCGCCCGCCGTCCAGCCATTAATCATGAGGATATAGTATTGACCTGCTGTAACATTCAGTCGACTTACCCATCCATCGCCGCAGACGTCTTCACTATTATCAGTAGCGGTGGTGTTCATACCTGTACAAGCTGTGGTGGCCCCACAAGGGGGGGGGGTAGAGAAAGGATACATTGCATAGCTACACCGAACTGGAGCGCCCAAGGTGCCACATAATGTATTCAAGTTGTTTGTTCCAAACGGGCCCCATATAGCAAAGTCGTAATCATCGGTACCGCTAGAGGGACAGATGGAAAGGCCTATTAGCCCCGATGCTCCCAGCGGTTGGAAGATGTAAAAGTTGGTGTAGTTTTCATTCGTGATGCAGCCGCCGCACTGGGCGGAGTTGCCCGGACCATAGCTGACATCAGTTATGC
>JANWXY010000088.1 GCA_025057135.1 Bacteroidia bacterium
TTTAGGTGATTATATTGTGCAGATTCGCCTGCATAGAGAGGTAATAGTAAATGTTCCCTTAGAAGTCGTACCAGCAGAGAAGGGGGCGGTCTGATCCTGATACATTAGTTGGAGAGAGATTTCCAACTGCTCTCTCAACTATACTCCTATTCAGCCCTATGCCCGCCGGAATGAGGCTTTTATTTTATATGGAAAAGTTGTGAATCATAGAGCTACCTTCTTGGGAACATAAGGCTATCACCACTCCTTGATTTGTCGATTTGTCGTGCGAGTATTTTTCCCCCATCCATTATTAGGTTTGTATCACGCCTGTGCGAAATGTTTGAGGTTCATAGCCCCACTGAGCGGCTTCTATCAGTAAGGAGAGAGTTTGGCGGGTCTCGTGCGGCAGTATAATCTCATCTACCCAAAGGCGTGCGGCTGCATAGAGCGGATGCATCTGCCGCTCGTAACGCTCCCGAATCTCCTTAAGTAACCGCTGCTCTTCCTCAGGTGAGAGGTTCTGTCCTTTCTTGTAGGTCTGCAAGAGCGTTTGAGCGGCTTGAGTACCTCCCATCACAGCGATACGAGCTGTAGGCCAAGCCGCAATATAGCGGGGATCATATGCTCGGCCACACATGGCGTAGTTCCCTGCACCGTAGGAGTTACCGACGATGATAGTATACTTAGGTACGACGCTATTGGCCACGGCATTTACCATTTTAGCGCCATCTTTGATAATGCCGCCATGTTCGGAGCGCGTGCCGACCATGAAGCCGGTAACGTCTTGGAGAAAAAGTATGGGTATCTGCTTCTGATTGCAGTTCAGGATGAAGCGAGTCGCTTTATCAGCTGAGTCGGAGTAAATCACGCCTCCAAACTGCATTTCTCCTTTACCAGACTTGACGACGGTGCGCTGATTGGCGACGATGCCGATGGGCCAGCCATCTATGCGAGCGTATCCCGTGATGATAGTTTTTCCGTATTCGGCTTTGTATTCCGTGAAGGAGCCTGCATCTACCAGCGCTTCAATGATGGAATACATATCGTAGGGACGAGTGGGGTCGGCGGGGAGGAGGTCTAAGATTTTATCTGAGGGTATCTGGGGGGGCTGAGGTTCCTGACGCTCCCACTTGAAGGTAGAGCGTCTCTGTGTCTGGGCTACGAGCCTTTTGAGAATATCCAATGCCTCCTTATCGTCCCGAGCCCTATAATCTGTGACTCCTGAAATCTGTGAGTGCGTGCGAGCTCCACCGAGGGTTTCTGTATCGGTTTTTTCACCGATAGCCGCTTGTACTAAGTAGGGTCCAGCGAGAAAAACAGACCCCGTCTTCTCCACAATGATTGCCTCATCGCTCATGATGGGCAAATAGGCCCCCCCAGCGACACAAGGTCCCATGATAGCTGCGTACTGGGGTATGCCCATAGCGCTCATCACGGCATTATTCCGAAATATGCGTCCAAAGTGCTCCTTATCCGGAAATACCTCATCCTGCATAGGTAGATATACGCCAGCACTATCTACAAGGTATAAAATGGGAATGCGATTTTGCATAGCTATCTCCTGCGCCCTGAGATTCTTTTTAGCTGTGATAGGGAACCACGCGCCAGCCTTGACAGTGGGATCGTTTGCTACGATGACGCAGGGGATACCTTGGACTTTACCAATCTTCACAATGACACCACCAGCGGGACATCCCTCCTCATACAGCTCATGACCTGCAAATAATCCGATTTCTACTGCCTCAGAAGGGGTGTCTAAGAGATAGTCTATCCGTTGTCGGGCCGACCACTTTCCTTGGGCGGCTATTCGGGCATGAGCTTTTTCCCCTCCTCCCTGGCGCATTTTCTCTCGGAGAGCTTCTATATTCATCACTCGGCAAATGTAACTTCTCTTTGGCACAATATGTGTAAGTACTAAACACTGAATGCACTGGCTTCAGAGGATGACCGCCGCCTATCTCTTAGGTATTTATTCTTTTCAGGGGGCGGAGCAGACCTTGAATCAAATTGCTGATGCCCTTCACCGAGGTGATGTGGCGAAACTCTCTTCACTTTTTGCTCCTCAGGTGGAGGTATATATCGGTGTTTCCCCAAAAATCTATTCAGATATCCAGGCGCGCTATGTAATCCAAGAGTTCTTTCAAAAAAATCCCCCTCGTAGTTTTACCCTATTGCATAAAGGGCGCTCCGAAGACATGCTGTACGGTATAGGCTCTTATGTCAGCATGCAGGGGCGATGGGATGTTAGCTTTTTTACCCGTTTCCAGAAAGGACGATATCTAATACAGCAACTTCGGTTTGAGTCTGTAAATAACTGAGTTAAGCTCGCATAGGGTGTGTGCAGCCGGGAGGAATAGCTTCTCCTCGCCGGCTGTTTTTATTTTGGGGTATGCAGGATATACAGAATCTCCTTCGGTCTGCGCTCGCTGAAGACCTGGGACAGATAGGAGACGTCACAAGTCAGGCTATTCAGGCCACGCATAAGCAGGCTATCGGTAGGTGTATTGTAAAGAAGACAGGGGTCATCGCGGGGCTTCAGGTAGCAGAGATGGTGTATAAAATTATTGACGCAAGTGTAACTTTTTATGCACACAAAAGGGATGGAGACCTCTGCGAAGCGGGTGAGGTGGCATTTGAGGTGTATGGAAATGCATACACTATTCTCACAGGGGAAAGGCTAGTGCTAAATATCCTCCAACGGCTCAGTGGTATAGCCACGCTTACACGACGATATGTAGATGCAGTGGCAGGAACTGGCTGTGAAGTCCTTGACACACGAAAAACAACCCCTCTGTGGCGTGCTTTAGAGAAGTGGGCGGTTACCTTAGGGGGTGGGAAAAATCATCGCTTCGGGCTGTATGATCAGTTTCTCATCAAAGACAATCACATTGACTTGATGGGAGGGGTTGCCGAAGCGATACGGGCGGTGCTTAGGTATAAAGAGCTCAAAGGCATTCAGGCGCCTGTCGTAGTCGAGGTGCGTAACCTTCCTGAGATACATCAAGCCTTACAATATACGGGGCAGATAGATCGTCTTTTGCTGGACAACTTTACCCCTGAACAGGTGGCGCGTGCCGTAGAGTATATTGCTGGCCGCCTTCCCGTGGAAGTATCAGGAGGCATTACACCTGAGAATGCTCGTTTATATGCTGAGGCTGGAGCGAGATACATTTCCGCTGGTGCCCTTACCCATTCGCCGCCCGCATTAGATATCAGTCTGAAAATTCGCCGGTTTTCTGAAACTCCTTAGACATAGTCTAAACACCGTGCTCAACTTCATAGAAGTCTGCGTACCTTTGGACCATGCAAATAGTCGCGTATGGGCTTCCTCGTTTGGGGGAAAAGCGTCAGTATAAGTCTCTATTAGAGCGGTTCTGGGCTGGAAAGCTGGCGGAGGCTGATTTTCTGGTTGGGATGGAGAGTTTAGAAAAAGAGCGACTTTCTACCTATGCCACTTACGCTGAGGTGTATCCAGCTACGGAGCTGTCTTTTTACGACTCCATGCTTGATTTATCTGTCAGTGTCGGACTTATACCGAATAGATTTCAGCCTTATCAGGGGTTGTCTTCGTACTTTCAAATGGCTCGGGGGGCGCAAGCCCTTGAGATGACAAAGTGGTTCAATACAAACTACCATTATCTCGTCCCTGAATGGGAAGATACGATTGTGCCACAGGCAGCGCCTGAGGTATTTTTACAGAAGTACAATATAGCTCAGGTCAATGGTTTCCGAGGGGCGATACCGTCTCTAATCGGACCATATACTTTTCTCCGTTTGGCAAAGCATGCAGGGCATCCTCTTTCAGTAGAGCAGATGGAGATTTACGGAGAGAAGCTTCTGCCTGCGTATCGTCAGCTCCTTTTTGCCCTCAGTCAAGCTGGAGCCTCGGCTTTCCTCATTCATGAACCTGCTTTTGTTTTGGATGACCCGATTGTACCCCTTATCGGGTATCTGTATCATGGATTGGCGGAGTTTCCCCTATACATCCTGACTTATTATGAGTCGGTGGATTTCTACAATCGGCTTGTAGAGCTTCCGGTGCGGGGGATTGGATTAGACTTTGTTTCTAACACAGCAAATAAGGAAGCCCTTTTGCAATACGGTTTCCCTGAGGACAAGGTCCTAATAGCTGGTGTGATAGATGGGCGAAACGTATGGCGAGCAGATATAACGGCTAAGGCGAAAGAAGTAGAAGGGCTCCTTTCCCGAGTGAGAACCCTTTGGATAGCCCCCAGTGCGCCCCTTTCTTTTCTACCTCTGACTAAGGCGCCTGAAAAAAAGATTCCACAGCCAGTTTGGGAGCGGCTGAGTTTTGCCAAGGAGAAATTGGCGGAGCTTCACCTTTTGAAGAGATATATCACCGGGGATGCTACCGCCAAAGTAGAAGCGGAAGCCACTGCTGCCCTCTGGCAAGGAGAGCCTATGGGCTTTCATGAACCAACTCGGAAGCGAGTAAGTGCCCTGACAGACGCAGATTTTAGGCGGGATGTACCCTATCACGAACGCGTCCGCCTTCAAAATGCGGAGCTCAATCTACCGCTTCTACCCACAACGACTATTGGCTCTTTCCCTCAAACAGAAGACATTCGAGCACTGCGTAAAGCCTATCGTGAGGGGCAGCTTCCCGAAAGCGAATATAAAGCTCGTATTCGTGAGAAGATTGCCGAAGTCGTTCGGTATCAGGAACAGCTCGGCTTGGATGTTTTGGTACATGGGGAGTTTGAGCGCAGCGACATGGTGGAGTTTTTCGCTGAGCGCTTGGCGGGCTTCGCTATTACTGAACAGGGGTGGGTGCTTTCCTATGGGTCGCGGGTGTATAGAGCTCCGATTATTTATGGCGAGGTGTGGCGCCCTGAGCCGATGACAGTAGAAGAGATTGCCTATGCTCAGTCCCTTACATCTAAGCCTGTGAAAGGCATGCTTACAGGACCTGTTACTATCCTAAACTGGAGTTATGCCCCGCCTAACAAGTCCAAAGAAGAGGTGGCCTATCAGATAGCCTTGGCTATCCAAGATGAAGTGAAGGATTTAGAAAAGGCGGGGATAAAGGTGATTCAGATAGATGAGCCTGCATTTCGGGAGGGGGCGCCGCTGAAGCAGCGCGACTGGGCTGAATACTTCCGATGGGCTGTGCGAGCATTTAGGCTTGCAGCCCGGGCACTTCCGCGGACTCAGATTCATTCTCACATGTGCTATTCAGAGTTTGAAAGCATTTTACAGCACATTTGGGAGATGGATTTTGATGTTGTCTCTATTGAGGCTTCTCGCAGTAAGGGCACATTAGTAGAAGAGTTCAAGCGGTTTCCTCAGTGGGATAGGCAGATTGGGTTAGGGGTTTATGATATTCATTCGCCCGCTATTCCGTCTGTGGAGGCTATGGCATCAGTGATAGATGCGGCTCGTAAAGTATTACCAGATCAGCTTATTTGGGTAAATCCAGATTGTGGGCTTAAGACGCGCCGATGGGAGGAGGTGACGCCTGCCCTTCGAAATATGGTGCAGGCAGCCCAAGCCGCTAGGCAAGTAGTAAAGGCTTAGTAA
>JANWXY010000009.1 GCA_025057135.1 Bacteroidia bacterium
CCGAAGGCGCTGGCGCGCCCAATCCACCCAGCACAACCTACGAGCCACCGCATCCCCCTCCGCTTCCACCCAGCCTAATCCTCGGTTTCCATCACCCCCTGCCGAAAACGCCTTCGCCAGTAGGCATATCCTATCATCGGAAGTCTATATCTCAGCCTCTTCCAGTAATCATTTATCTCACCAGGGAAGAAGCCGTACTTTGCGGCAGCAGCTTTTATCCATTCCGTAGATGGCGAAAGATTGTTGCGCCAGGTCCTCGACAGCAGGCCCCGCACTTCCGGACGAACCCACCACACAGCAAATACGCTGCTCCTTCTCAAAACGCTGTACACAAGAGCACCGATGTCTATCTCATAAGGATAAGTGCGATGAATGCGAAGAGCCTCGTCTCCGATGACCAGGTCAGCAATACGCCCATCGGTTTGTACGTCGGTTGAAAGTAGCGGCAGCGAAGGCAGTGCCCCGCGCCGCATCAGATGAAGAAGAATCTGTTTGGAGGAGAGCGAACGCTTATCTATCCGAATACTCTCCCATGAGTTCGGCGGATGCGTGCTGACAAGTAGAACGCTTCGCACACTCCCTCGACTAGCGATGCCCCAACGCAGGGTCCTTCTCTGTTCAGAGGCAATCGCCGCGAATGGTAAAAGTGCTGCATCGCCGGGGTACCTTTTCCATGCCTCCCATACTTGGCGAGGGTCTGGGTATAGTTCATAAGATAAGCCCGCTTCCTGGAGCGCTCGCTGATAGGGGTAAGCGTTTAAGAAATCAAAAAGCCGTATCAGCATCCACAGCTAATGCTCTGAGATAGAAATGTCCTTCCGGAAGGCGAACGAGCCAGCTCAGCTGCCCGCGCTTATGATAGAAGAGTCTCTGGGCACTTATAGGGTAAGCAAATAGCCGTATCATGAGTAGCCGTAAAAGTTGCCCATGCGTGATAATCAGCAGACTACCCGTCGGGTATAAGCTGGCCAGTAGCCTCAATCCTTCATCTATGCGCAGGAATACCATTTTTAGACTCTCTCCCTGTGGGGGAGCCCAGTCCATGTCATTGGCTTCCCAGCGTTTCTGCTGTTCTTCTAAAAGAGGGCGAGCTTTCTCATAGGCTAAGCCTTCCCACTCGCCCCAGTTGAACTCATGAAAATGGGGGAGGCGTAGTACCGGCAAGTTATCACGCATGAATGCCTCTGCAGTCTCCTGAGCCCGACCTGCGGGACTTGTTACTATGGCTTGGAAGGGAACCTTGCGTAGAGCCTCCGCCCAGCGTATAGCTTGTTCCCTCCCCGCTTTGGACAAACGGGCGTCTATACTTTGCCCTAATAAGATTTGCTCGGGCTCTACCGTACCATGCCTTAGAAAAAAGTACTGCTGACACATTTAGACTACCACTGAGGGGGGGTGAATGGGTCGGTAAATGGAGTCCCGTTCCTGTGGAATGTACCCTGCGCTAGAAATGAGGTGGGCGATCTCTTCCGTGCTCATCGTAGGATGCTCTTCGGCACCAGCCATACTGTATATCTTGGTCGTGTCGTCAATCGTTCCATCCAAATCATCCACTCCGAAAGACAAGCTAAGCTGCGCAGTCACTCGTCCTATCATTGGCCAATAGGCTTTAAGGTGAGGGATATTATTCAGGTAGAGTCGGCTCACGGCATAGTTTTTCAAGTCCTCAATAATAGAAACTTCACTAAGATGGGAGAGGGCATTGTTTTCTCGGCGGTACTTGAGGGGGATGAAGCAGTTGAATCCGCCTGTCTCCGCTTGCAGTTCTCGTAAGAGCCGCATGTGATGAACCCGATGTTCGTACCGCTCTATATGCCCATATAGCATAGTGGCGTTAGAAGGAATGCCAAGCTCATGGGCTGTTCGGTGTATTTCTATCCACTCTTCGGTAGAAGCCTTCGTAGCACAGATTTGCCTGCGTATTTCTGGGTGGAAGATTTCAGCACCGCCCCCGGGCAAAGAGTCTAATCCCGCTTCTCGCAGCGCTAATAGACCTTCCTTATAGCTCATTCTGGAGCGCGCACACATGACCTTCAGCTCCACAGCGGTGAAGGCTTTTACATGGATATTTGGCAAAATACGCTTGATTCGGCGAATAATATCGGCGTAGTATTCTATACCCCGCTTAGGATGGACACCGCCTACAATATGGACCTCAGTGACGCCTGTGCCTACATACTTAGCAGCGATATTTTCTATTTCTTCGGGAGTGTATTCCCAGCCGCCTTCCTCGCCGGGTTTGCGAGCAAATGAGCAAAAGGCGCATTCGTAAATACAAATATTTGTCGGTTCTATGTGGAAGTTGCGATTGTAGAAAGCCACTTTTCCGTGTAAGCGTTCTCTGACGATACTCGCTAATGTTCCGAGATAGGCCAGATTGTCGGAGTGGTACAGAGCCAGGGCATCATCATCGGTGAGGGGTATACCAGCTTCAACCTTTTCTTGAATCGCTGCTTCTGCAGGGGAAAGACGAGGCAGTTTGACCATGCTCAAAGCTACAAACAAAACAAAGGATGGAAAGTGTGCCTAACGCAGCATACATTCGGTGCGTGCCAAGCGTGTGGATCACAGGGGCTTCCTCGGGGATTGGGGAGGCGCTCGTCAAGCAGTTTGCCCGAGCTGGCTGGCAGGTTTTAGCTCAGGCGAGAAGGGAAGAGCGACTGAAAGCACTCTCCACAGAGTTGGCTGGAAATGTCCTTCCTTTCGTGGGCGATGTGCGAGATTTTGCTGCTTGTGAGGCTGCGGTGCGCTCAGCCCTGGAGCGCTTCGGGCGATTAGACGCTGTAATAGCTAATGCAGGTATTTCTCATCGTGCCTTAGTTCAGGAGGTGTCTCTAAATGTCCTCCGAGAAGTGATGGAAGTGAATTTCTGGGGAGCAGTCCATACTATAAAGGCTGCCCTTCCGTTTATCCTCCGCAGTCGCGGATGGATTGTAGGGGTCTCTTCTATTGCAGGATTTCGCGGCCTTCCTGCTCGGAGCGGCTACAGTGCTTCTAAGTTCGCCTTGAATGGATTTCTGGAGTCTCTCCGCACAGAACTGTATGGGACGGGTGTATCCGTACTTATTGCAGCTCCGGGCTTTACCCGCAGTGAAATCCGAGAAAAAGCCCTCACCGCCGATGGGAAACCTCAGAGCGAAAGCCCACTCCCCGAGGAGCGCCTGATGTCCGCAGAAGCCGTAGCCGAGGCAATATACAGAGCCATGCTCCGACGGCAGAAATATCTCATTCTCACCAGACAAGGCAAACTTACAGTGTGGCTGAATCGCTTTATACCAGGCTGGTTGGATAGGATAGTATTTGAGCATTTCGCTCGGGAGCCAGACTCGCCTCTCAAATCAATTACTTAGCTCTCGCTTTGCCCGTCGATGCACAGCAGTTAATCAGGCATTTTTTGCCTGATTAGAATACCATGTGCCGAGAGCTTCCTCATAGGCAAGTTCCCAAGTCAAAAGCGTTTATTCTCCACTCTCAGAAACCCGTACCTTAGCTGATGTGGAGTTTGAATGGGTAGAGGGTCAAGTCTGGATAAAATCTGACTTTTATGAAGGACCACACGATATTCTGCTGCTCTTTGCTCAGCGAGCACAAATACGCTGGGAAGACCTCTCCTTGGAAGAGCTTCTCTCTGCTGCGGTAAATCTCCTTCCCTCCCTGCCTCTGGAGGAGCGGATAGGCCTCCTTTTGTTTTTATCTCATCTCCTCCGGATAAAAGCCTTTTCCCTTTTGCCTAATCGGCAACTTCTGGAAGAGTCTGCGGAACCTTCTTCTACTTCATCTCAAGGGCTCGCGCTCGGCCCCCGCCTCTGGGAGTCTATAAGTGAGTCTTGGGCTAATCTTATAAGGCAGAGCCACTACCGCTTGCCTCGCCCCTCAGAAGTGCCCGCTTCGGTGGAGGCTGAGCCGGTAATCACAGGGCTTTCCCTCATGCGTTTATATCGGGCCTATGAGGAAACTGTCAGACGCTATCATCGGCGCCATGTAGTTCATCGTTTGACGCCACCGCCGTTTTCACCCGAAGAGGTGGAAGAGCATCTAATGCGTCTTTTTGAAGATAAGCCCCGCGTTTTACTTAGCCATCTATGGACTGAGCTCTTACCGCATCCCATCTATCGGGCGATGGCATTCTTACTGATTCTATTCTGGATACAAGAGGGACACCTTGCAGTGAATGCGGAATCGCCATGGGCGGTAGAGCTCTCTTGGCAGCGCTGAGCTTTTTGTGGGCTCAGAACCCATATCGTCCCCTCGTGGTAGGCCTGACCGCACTTTTTCCGACGGGAGCGTGGGGGCGCTCTCATTCTCCATTTCCGCAGAATGGGCGTGCGGGCATCAGCCACGGCGCATACGGAGCGAAGGAATACTATGACCCATCGGGCCGATTTGGCTGGTTCGTATTCTTTCAGGCAGTATCTTGGGAGGTAGATCGGCAAAATCTTATACAGGACCTTATATTGCAGCCCCTACCTGATAATGCCGACTATACCGCTTACAGGCTTCCATTCTCTAATATCGGCGGGTTAGGATTGATATACAGGTACGCCCCGAAGAATCGCTGGTACTTCTCCCTTCCAGTGGATGTGCGCATCACTTATACCAACTATCGGCAGTGGGTAATCGTTTTGCCATCTCAAGTAAGCCATTCAGTGCGGATAGAAAGCAATAGCTTTTTAGGGTTCGCAGTCACGCCCACCTTTTGGATTCGTTTAGACCAGGAGAAAAAGACGTATGTAGGGCTCGGTTTGGCATATCCTATGGTTTGGGGAAAGCCAGCTTATTATACTATCTACACCACGCATAGCGATGGAGGGACTCAAACAGTACGCCGTGAGTATTACCTCCCACCACAATATGTTGAATTTCGGATGCTGGTTGCTTTCGTTCCATAATGGGCAAATGTTAGAGATTCTTCTACGCCGGAGAAACGCAGTTTTGAGGAGTAGGAGAACTCGGCTGGTGTAGAGGCTGCATGGCGTTTTTACATCATACCATAGAGTTTATATGCTGGCGTACAGGTTATGAGGGCGAGATGGTACCCCTTCCTACTGCTGGAAACCGTTTCTCAAAATCAGGTAATGAGCGTAGCATACGCACGATAGCGTTATACAGCTCCTCTATATTCTCTCGTTCGGTGGCGGAGATAAACACCGTTGGATATGGGCTTTGAGCTCGCCAGCCTTCTTCTACGGCTTCTCTTTGAGGAGGGGAGAGGCGATCCATTTTGTTCATCACGAGGAGCAAGGGGATATCGCCCGCTCCTATGGTCTCTAAGGTGCGTTCTACTATTCTGATCTGTTCCACATAGCCAGGGCTGCTGGCATCTACAACGAGGAGGAGTAAATCGGCTTCCCTCACCTCAGCCAGAGTGGTGTGGAAGGCCTGTAGCAGCTTAGGGGGAAGCTTACGAATGAAACCGACTGTGTCTGAGAGTAGAAAGGGCACCCCATTCAGTACGACTCGCCGAGTAGTGGTATCCAGCGTAGCAAAGAGCCTATTTTCTACGAGAACAGGGGCCTTCGTAATCAAACGCATGAGAGTGGACTTGCCGACATTAGTATAGCCGACCAGTGCGACACGCGGCAGGGGATGGCGACCTTCGCGCCTTACCTCAGCTTGTTGTTCAAACTCCCGGAGAGCCTCTCGCAGTCGAGCGATTCTTTGGCGCATTTTTCGCCGGTCAATCTCAAGCTGCTGCTCTCCTCCGCCGCCCCGTAAGCCTATGCCCCCGCGCTCACGGGATAAATGCGTCCATTGGTGTGCAAGGCGCGGCAGCTCATATTCTAATCGTGCCAGCTCTACCTGC
>JANWXY010000065.1 GCA_025057135.1 Bacteroidia bacterium
GGAGTCGGATGGGATTAGCGGTGGTCCCATCACCCAAGATGGGAGCGGAAGTCTGGGCTACTTGAGAACCCCAGTTATCACCTGTGGCGGGGATAGTGGAGAGGACCCAGTTTGTGCCATTCCATTGCCAGACTTGGCCGGCGGCGGTACCTGGGGCGAAAGTTATAGGGCTGGCGGCTGTACCATTACCGGTGATGGGACCGCTGGTGACGGCTGTCTGAGAGCCCCAGTTATCGCCTCCACCTCCTCCTGCTGAGGGTGGAGCTGAGACCCATGCTGTCCCATTCCACTGAAGAATGTCGCCCACATTATTTCCACTTAGCGTCCCGAAAATGCCGTTGGGGTCTACGATGGCGAGTCGGATTCCATTACCGCTATATGCTCGCACGCGAAGGCGCCCGCCCTCTACATCTAATTTTTCTGTCGGTGAGGTTGTCCCAATACCAAAGTTTTGCGCCCACGCCCAAGCCACGGTTAGGAGCCACAAATGAGTTTTTCGCATAAAGCAAAAAAATGGAGATTTTTCGCCCTTTATCCATCTCAATTTTCGCTTTTAGTATAATGTCCGTTCTTTCCTTAGGGGCCTTTCGTTCGCTCAAAAGCGCCAGAAATGCGGAGATAGAGTATATTTATGCTATGAAGGATTACAGGCTTCCCTCGGATGCCCTCTGGCGGGTAGTGCGCCTGCTTGATGATAGAGAGCATCGCCGCCTTCGGGAGCGTATAAAGGGCACCCGTTGGGAATGGCTATTAGACACTTTGCTTCACATGGAAGAGTACTCAGATGAGAAGCTTAGAGAAGCTTATCGACGGGAGTTTCCTTCAGCAGATGAGCGGCTTCTGCGGGTGTATAAGAGGCAGTTCTGGGACCTTTTAGAGCAACTTTTGCCGACGAGAGAAACTGAGGGTATTCAAGAAGAGGTTCGCTTATGGCAAAGGCTATGGCTTAGCCTCATCCTTTGGCGGAGGGGCGACACTGAGACGGCGGAAGTCATTTGGCTACAAGTTATGGAGGCGGCGATAAGGAGTGGATGGTACGAATTCGCTTTGTGGGGCTTGATGCTTTTGGAGATGTATAGTAGAGATTTTCACAGGTTTGCGCCGGGGATAGGCATATCCTCATGGAGTCAGAAGCTTCTAACTCTTGTGGCTGAGCGTTACGGAGCTATTGCGAAGAAAATAGCTGCCTCTGAGGAGTATGTGGCTTCCCGCATAGAGAAGGGATGGAGGCTTCCTGAGCTCCCCGTGGAGGATAAGTGGGCTCGTTACATGAGCCATTATGAGAAACTCATACGCAGTGCGAAGGATTCCGATTTTCAGCAGTCTTTATCAGCGGTATGTGACATGCTGGAAATCTTATGCGACAAGCCGCAAATATTGAGAGGGCAGGCTGAATTTCATGAGGCTATCTCTTGGACTAACTTGGGCATTATTCTCTTAAACTTGGGGGCTTGGAAGCTATATGATCAGTGGTATGAAGCTTGGCAGAGTACTTGGAGGTGCGGCTACTGGTCAGCGGAAGAGCGGTTTGAGGCTTTACATCGGCTCTCGACAGCGCTGCGACTTGGCTACCTGATCAAGTCGCAGCAGTGGCAAGCAGCCAGACGACTCTACGATGCAGAAAAAGCCGAGATTGCAAAGCACGTCTTTGAGAGTGGGGAAAATGTAGGATTCAGATTGAGCACCGCCTGTGGGGTATATCTCATTTTGCTACTCTTGCCTAAGCATGAACGAGAGCCTATTCAATGGCGCCTTAGAGTAGAATCTTGGTTAGAAAAAGAAGGCTACCGGGACAGTGAGTATCTCTGGTGGGTTTTTCTTCGCTGGTATGAGGCCTATCTCTCAAAAAGCCGCATTTGGATACGATATTGGCATCGTTTTTTGCGTAATGCATGGCAGACATATTTTCAGCATGATAAGCGTTGGCGGCCTGTTCTTCGGCTTTTGTGGAGTTTGACAGAAGGGCTGCAGCGCACCTGGCGGCGTCGTGCAAGTGCTTTTTTAGCCTCCCTTCAGATAAATAAAGAAGAAGCTCAGCTATGGGAAAATGATAGTGTTATCTTCCCCATGCGACTTTTTGTGGAAGGGCTTTTGAAAGGGCGCGCCTTGCAAGAACTTCATCAAGCAGAAAAGCGAGGCGCTGTCCTACCTGATTCTCTGGTGCAGCGGGTAAGTGCTCTGATATACTCTCTTCACACCAAGAGCACCGCTTCACGGGTCTAATACTTGCTCAGGTCATACTTTGCCATTATACTGTGAGCCTGATTTTTAGCTTAAGGGAAATTCATTTTGTATTTACCTTCACCTTGCCGCTTATGACTGATAGCAAAAAAGCATGGTGGTTGATAGGGCTTGCCGTGGGCGTTGTCTGGGCGCAATGTAACTACACTTCTGCGAACTGTGCCGGATTATCGCCTAGCTTTTCGGTGATTCCACCTTCACCTCGGTGTTCGTACAACCTTCCCCAGACAGTTTTACTCACGCCTTCTGGTACAGGCTCGGCTACGGTGAGCTTTTTTGTACGGCTCAATGGGGTAGGTGCGTGGAATGCGATTAGTTCTCCTGCCACGAATGAGCACACATTTACGGCTGGACAGACGGGCAATCATCAGTTCATGATGGTGGTTCAATCGGGGAGTTGTAGGGACACGGTGATTCGGTGCTATACTATAACGCAACGTCCGACTGCGACCTTCAACATCTCTCATACCTCCCCGCGATGTGCCAGTGAGCTACCAATCTCTCTCAACTTGAATGCCACTTTCGGAGCCACTATTACAGCCTATCAATGGTACATCAACGGAACTCTCGTGGGGAGTGGCCAAAACTTCAACTATACTGTAACCTCTGTGGGCAGTTACCATATCCGTCTGGTGGTTACTGATACTTCGGGATGTATAGATAGTACGAGTCGAACCTTTGTAGTCCATCCGATACCTTCTCCTTCCTTTACTTCCAGTGCGGCGAATGTTTGTAGAGGCCGCCGAGTATGCTTTACGAATACCTCCACCAATACTGTCCCAGGCACTACTTATCAGTGGTGGTTTGGAGATGGGGGCACCAGTACGCAAGCCAACCCCTGCTATCGTTATTTGACTCCGGGTACGTATACTGTCCAGCTGCGCGTATGCAATCCATCTGCGACTACCTGTTGTCAAGACTTTACACAGACCATCACGATACTGCCAGGGGGCTTGGCAGATATTCGGGGGAATGGACAGAATGACACGGTGAGGTACTGTGTGGAGCCAGGCGATCCCACGACTAGTTTCACAGTAACTTTTACGAACTCAGGAGATTGTCCCGGCGGGGGTTGTATCTACACTTGGGACTTCGGATACGATGGCGTAACCTTGACAACTCTGGCTGATACCCCACAGGTCCATACCTACACGAGTTATGGGGAAGGGTGGGCTTATCTGACGGTTTCCCATCCTGGTGGGTGTACCCATCGAGATTCTGTATATGTGGTCTTTCAGCCGACGCTAGTAGCATCCAGTTTTGATATACCTGCGAATGCGGGAGGGTGTTCGCCTTACACCTTGAATATCACTAACATATCTCACACCAATGCCCAAACTTTTATATGGGACTATGGAGATGGCCAGCGCGACACCTTTTCTCCACCCAATACAACTAATTTCACCCACGTCTATAATGTACCACCGGGTACAGCCCAA
>JANWXY010000087.1 GCA_025057135.1 Bacteroidia bacterium
CCGCCAGCCCTAATACTCAGCCTCAGAATACCATCATTCAATCCTCCTTAGAGTCGTCGGAATAAAACCTTACCCTCTCCAAAGGCAGCCATACAGAGAGTGGGCTAATAGGAAAGTTTCTGACTCGCTTGCGTAAAAACCAGACCCCATGGGCATGATAAAGCGGAATCACAGGGCATTCCCGGGCAAGGATGGCTTCGGCTTGCGCATAGAGACGGCGCCGAGTAGAATCGGCTATCGTGCGCCGAGCCAGAGTAATCAGAGAGTCCATCTCAGAGCTGCTGAAATGCGTAGTGTTAGGGCCGCGAGGGGCATGTTGGCTGGACTCAAAAAGTACAAGAAAATTTTCTCCTTCTGGAAAGTCTGCCAGCCAGCTCGCTTTCCACAGATGAATGTCTCCACGAGCCAAGCGCTCACGCAAAGAGGGCCCTAAGAGATATTCTACCCGAATAGAAATCCCTTCCTGAGCGAGAGCGGTCTGGATATATTCACATAGCTCCCGAAATGCTGGTGGGGCATATAGAGTGATTTTCTCAGAGCGCAGACGAAGGATAGCATCAGAAAAGGTATCCAAAGAAGCTCTCCGCAAACTCCCAGATAAAAGCATGGGAGGAATGAAGCTATACGCCGGCGTGCAGTCCAATCCAAGGGCTTGTTTCAGTAATAGCCGACTTATCACAGTTCGCAGAGCACAACGTACTCGCCGGTCTGCGAATGGACTATTCGGGCGCATGTTCATACCGAGATATTCCGTGCCTAACTGAGCGGTGGAAATCCGTCGAATCTCCCCCCCCCAGCTCTGATCTCGGCCGATGAGATGTTCTAAGGCGCGGTCAGTCCCTTCAAAGGCGTCTATCTCTCCATTTTTGAGTGCTTCCCATGCCCAGAGCCGATTGCTGAACCAGCGAAACATTAGCTTTTTCGGCATTCCGCTATCTCTTTTGAAAATCAAAAGGCGGTCCTTTTCTTCATACAGAAGGTAAAAAGGACCTAATCCCACAGGAGCCTTACCGAAGTCGCGTCCAAGACTCTCAGCAGCTTCGGGGAGGACAATTGCAGCATATGGAAGAGTAAGTAGGTGTAGAAACGGAGCATATGGCTTTTCCAGTTCTACTTCTAAGGTGCTGTCATTTAGAGCTCGGATACCCCAAATAGCCGGAGCCTTTCCTTTTTGATAATCTTCCCAGCCAGCTATTATGCCTCGGAAAAGGTATCCCCCAGGAGAAGCTAAGCGGGGGCTGGCGAGGCGATGCCAGCTGTACACAACATCATCAGCCCTGAGATGGCGATCCAGATGTTTTACATAAGTGAGCTCTTGGCGTAAAAAAAACCGATATACTCTGCCATCGGCGCTAACTTCCCACCCTTTGGCAGCTGCGGGAATGATGTGCATTGCAGAATCGTAAGTGACTAAACCCTGAAAAAGCTGCTGAACCAACCACACACTGACCTGGTCTCGGGCATATATCGGGTCTAAGCTGGCATACGGGGCGAATAGCCCTATCCTCAGCACCTCATCGGTCGCTATATGAGGGCTTTCACAGCCCATCAAGAGAAGCAGACTGATTATTTTCCACCACCTTTTCACCATCACCACGGGAAAAGTACGCAGCCTTTCCGTAGCTTTGTAGAGCAATGGGCAAAGTCATAGCCATCGCCAATCAAAAGGGTGGAGTGGGTAAAACTACTACCGCCATCAATCTTGCTGCGTCGCTCGCTGCTTATGAATTCAAGGTCTTATTGGTGGATGTGGACCCCCAAGCGAACGCTACCTCAGGGCTTGGCATAGACCCCCGAAACGTAACGCAAACCATCTACGATGTAATCCTCGGAAACCTCTCGGAGCCGCGCCCGCTCATCCATCGCATCGCCGGTTTGGAAAATCTCCACCTTATCCCTGCACACATTGACTTAGTGGGAGCGGAGGTAGATATGATAAACCTTCCCCAGAGAGAACATCGTCTGCGCCATGCCATAGAGCCTATCCGGGGAGAATATGACTTTATCTTTATGGATTGCGCCCCATCCCTCGGGCTGATCACGGTCAATGCGCTTGTAGCCGCCGACAGTGTGCTCATACCAGTGCAGTGTGAATACTTTGCTCTGGAAGGATTGGGCAAGCTTCTGAATACCATCAAGATAGTTCAGCAGCGCCTAAATCCCACTTTGACCATAGAAGGTATCCTTCTGACCATGCATGATACTCGCCTTCGTCTATCCCGTCAAGTCGTAGAAGAGGTGTCTCACCATTTTGAAGACATCGTATTCAAAACTGTCATACAGCGTAATACTCGCCTGAGCGAAGCTCCCAGTCACGGGAAACCCGTCATTCAGTACGATGCGAACTCACGAGGGGCACAGGATTACTTAGCCCTCGCAGCCGAAATCCTTCAACGAAATAACATTCCCGTACCTGCATGAAAGGTCGCGGTCTTGGACGCGGTCTCGGGGCTATTCTACCAGTAGAAGAAGGTTTGATAGAGAAGTCGCATTCTGTGCAGGAGATTCCTATTCATGCCATAGAGCCTAACCCCTATCAGCCTCGGCTGGAATTTTCAGAAGAGGGATTAGAGGAGTTAGCCGAATCTATTCGGCTTCATGGGCTGATACAGCCGATTACAGTGCGGGCGGTAGGTGATAGATATCAGCTTATTTCGGGGGAGAGGCGGTGGAGAGCCGCTCAAATGGCAGGGCTTACGCAAGTTCCCGCATATGTGCGAGCTGCGGACAATACTCAGCTGCTTGCCTTTGCTCTGGTAGAGAATGTTCAGCGGCAGAATCTCAATCCCATAGAGCTGGCCCTGGCGTACAAACGCCTCATAGAGGAGTGTGGCCTCACCCAGGAAGATGTGGCTCGGTACGTAGGCAAAAGTCGCCCTACCGTGGCCAATACCCTGCGCCTTTTGAAGTTGCCTCCTGAAATTCAGAAGGCTCTAAAAGAGGGGACTTTGGCTGAGGGGCATGCGCGTCCATTATTAGCGTTGGATTCGCCAGATATGCAGCTGGAGGTCTTCCGACAGATTCAAAGCAAAGGTTTGAATGCTCGTCAAGTAGAAGCACTGATTGCTCAGCTTACCAGTCCGAAGCCCCCTAAACTGCCCAAAGGTCCTACCCTTCTGGATGTACATTTGACTGATATAGCTCGGGTTTTGACTTACCGATTTCATGCCCCGGTGGAAGTGCGCAATAAACCTGATGGCAGTGGTGAGCTTCGCATCCGATACACTTCAGCAGAAGACTTGGATCGCATCTTGGAAATTCTCGGCGTGAAGGAATGACTTCCTGGCAGCTTTCCAATGGGCTCACCGTATATATCCTACCCGCAGATATACCTTTTGCAGCCGTAGTCCTCGGCTATAGAGTGGGAGCCGCACATGAGCCCATAGGTCAGGCAGGCGCCGCTCATCTTCTGGAGCATTTGCTCTTCGAAGATGAGGATATAGCCTATGATGAGAAAATTCAAACAGTGGGGGGCAACACTAACGCCTATACAGGACAGGATTACACAGTGTACTACGCCCGCGTGCCTCGCGAGAAACTCCCCTTAGCTCTGAGACTTGAGGCACAACGGCTCTTTGACCTAAAGCTCTCGCCAGAGAAAATAGCTATTCAGCGACAGGTGGTAGCAGAAGAGTTTCGGCAGCGTTACCTCAATCCCCCCTATGCGGACCGCTTTTTCCACTTAGTGAAAATGGCATTTCCTAATCATCCCTATGGCACGATGGTCATAGGAGAGTCTCCGGAGCAGGTATTATCCTTGCCCGACGAGGTCTTGCATCACTTTTATCAGCGATTCTATGTCCCTGCTAATGCAGTTTTGTGCATAGCAGGTGGTGGTATTGATGAGGGTATTTATTCTCTCGTACAGGCCTTATACGACCGTTCTAAACTCGGAGAGCGAGTTCCTGATATTCCTTCTGTGGAGGTAGAGCCCATAAGCAGTCAGCTGATGGTCAGAAAAGCGCCTGTGCCTCAGAAGGCTGTCATTTGGGCATATCGATTGCCTCCCCTCCAGGAGCCAATCACGCATGCATTTGACCTACTGGATGACTTCATGGGGCACACTCAGAGTGGCCTTCTCACTCAGCGTCTGGTTCATAAGCAGGGCGTAGCCTCTCGCCTCAATACCTTCCTCTGGCAAATGCATCAAGGTGGCTTATGGGTTATAGAGGCTTACCTTCCAGCTAACGTTTCCGTGGAGCGGTACGAGGAAGAGCTACAGAAGGCTCTGCTGGAAGTTCCCGAGGCAGATATGAGTAAAGCTTTGGAAGTTTATCGTCCCATGCGTTATCTTACTCTGTATAAAGAAAGGGCTAAGGTCCTCGGGCGGGCTACATCTTTGGTGCATGCAGTTTTAGCTGGGCATCCAGAGTGGTATGAAGCTCCGCTCATGCCATATGAGCGGCTCTCAGTGGAGGATTTACAGAGCATAGCGCGAGAATTCATAACCGCCGAAAGGCTTGTGCGTTTGCATTATTTGCCTGAGGGCTGATAAGCCCTTTGACGAAAGCCATTCTAAGCTGTGCGTTCTCGTAAGCAGCGCCATCTGGTAGAGGGGAAAATCAGAGTTCTGCGCATCATCAGCCGTCTGAATGTGGGCGGACCTGCGCATCATGTACTACTTTTGACTCGTGCCCTCAATCCCCAGCAGTATGAGTCACGCCTGATTGCGGGTCAAGAGCCCGAAGGCGAACTCCGAGCTCAGTCGTGGATAACGGCTGCTGGAGTCTCTGTGGAATATATTCCCGCTCTCCAAAGAGAACCTTCTTTATGGAAAGATTTGCAGGCGTTGTGGTGGTTATGGCGATATATGCGTCGCTGGAAACCGCATATTGTCCATACGCATACGGCGAAAGCGGGAGCTCTGGGGCGGATCGCAGCTTGGCTGGCAGGAGTACCCGTCCGGGTACATACTTTTCACGGGCATTCGTTAGAGGGCTATTTCTCCCCGCTGGTTTCTTATGCCTACCGGATAGCCGAGAGGCTCCTTGCGCACCTTTCTCACCGGATAGTGGCCATCAGTGAGTCTCAGAAACTCGCTCTAACGCAGCGTTTTCGTATAGCTTCTGAGGATAAAGTTGTCGTTATACCCTTAGGGTTTGATCTCAGTCGGCTGGATGACTACACCGAGGAAGCGGTGCGTGCCCTGCGTAGTGAATGGCAGGGAAATACAAACTCACCATTAATAGCTTGGATAGGGCGAATGGTACCTATAAAGCGTGTGGATAGACTTCTGGAAGCAGCGGCGTATGCACGGAAGCACGGGCTTACCTTTCGAATCGTGATGGTAGGGGAGGGGCCCAAGCGAGCCGTCTGGCAGAATATGGCAGAAAAGCTCGGCATTCCAGTGGTATGGGCCGGTTTGCGCTGGGATATAGGCGTTGTGCTGCGGGCCGTAGATGGGGTGGTCCTCACCTCTGAAAATGAAGGTACGCCCGTAACACTCATAGAAGCCTTGGCTTGCGGAACGCCTGTGGCTGCGACGCCCGTAGGTGGCGTACCTGATGTATTAGAAAATGGGCGATGGGGTAAGCTTCTGTATGAACCCCTTGAAGAAAGTTTGTATGAGTTCATTCGGGATTTACCTGAGGCTCGAGCACAAGCACAGGCGGCTATGCCCTGTATTCGTAGGCGCTACGACCAAGTACGCCTTTTGCGGGATATCCATGAGCTTTACACATCCCTTGGCTTTGGCGGCTAACTTTGCGGCATGAAACCTATCAGGTTTGGGACGGATGGATGGCGAGCTGTAATTGCCAAGGACTTCACCTTTGATAATCTCTCCCGCATCACAGAAGCCACGGCTTCCTGGCTTCTAAGTCGTCATTCGCAACCGAAAGTTATGATAGGGTATGACTGCCGCTTTCTCTCAGACAAGTTTGCTGAGGCAGTCGCTCAGCAGCTGGCTCAGCGTGGAGTCAAAGTTTATCTGAGTCCCTCTTTTGCCACTACGCCGATGGTTTCTTTCGCTACCATGCAGCATCAGTGTCACTTAGGGATAGTTCTCACCGCTTCTCATAATCCCCCCGAATATGCTGGTTACAAGCTCAAAGCTGCCTATGGTGGTCCTGCGCCCGTTTCTACTTTGAAGGAAATAGAGATGCTTATTCCTGAGCAGCCTGTGGAATTTCCCGATAGGTGGGAGAGCCTATTAGAGTCGCGCCAGCTGGAGATTTATGACATGGAGGCTCTCTATCACAACTACATAAAAGCTCGTTTTGATTTGCGGGCGCTCGGGGAGCTGCCTATCAAAGTAGGTTTTGATGCGATGTACGGGGCAGGACAGCGTATTTTCCCTAAGCTACTACCTAAGGTAGAGCGTTTCCGTTGTGAATATAATCCCAGCTTCGGCGGTGTCAATCCTGAGCCTATTCCTAAAAACTTGGGCGAATTTGCTCGGTTTATGAAGCATAAAGGATTAGATGTGGGGTTTGTGCTGGATGGCGATGCCGACCGGATAGGCATGTTAGGCCGAGGCGGGAATTACATAGATGCACATCATATTATTCTGCTCGTGCTGCACTATCTCGTACGATATAGGGGCGAGAAAGGGCGAGTTATTCTAAGCCTCAGTTGCGCTACTCGTATAAGCGCATATGCGAAGCATCATGGACTACCCGTAGAGATTACGCCCGTTGGCTTCAAGTATATCGCCGAACGGATGCAAGCTCACACCGATACGCTGCTGGGCGCAGAGGAATCAGGGGGAGTTGCCATTCCTTCACATCTTCCTGAGCGGGATGGTACTTTTATTGCGCTTCTCATCCTGCAAATGTTAGCTGAGACAGGAAAGTCTGTGGAAGCGCTGATTGAGGAAATTTACGAGGTGGTGGGGGCTTTCGCTGTGGATAGATTGGACTGGCACCTTCCAGAGGATAGGAAGCAGAAAGCTCTGCACATGCTGGCGGAAGCCCCGCCCGATACATTCGCAGGCAAGCGGGTGTATGAGATAGATCGCACAGATGGCTTCAAGCTCTTGTTGGCTGATGGAGAAGCGGTAATGCTGAGAGCTTCGGGTACCGAGCCCATTATGCGGATTTATGCGGAGGCACCGACAGCCGAGCGCGCAGAAGCGCTCCTTACAGCCGGACAAGAGTGGGTCATGAGTTTATGAAAATCATTTGTGTCGCTCGGAGCTATCCTTTACATGCGCGTGAGATGGGAGCTGCTCCGCCAGAAAGGCCCATCTTTTTTCTCAAGCCCTCCACGGCATGGCTTGCCGGGGGAGAGCTTCGTTATCCCTCTTTCACTCAGCGGTTAGAGTATGAAACGGAGCTCGTTTTTCGCATAGCCAAAACAGGTAATCAAATTCCGCCCTCTGAAGCGGAGACTTATCTAGATGCGGTCACCGTAGGCATAGATTTCACTGCCCGCGACCTTCAATCGGAGCTCAAAGCAAAGGGCCTTCCATGGGAGATCGCAAAAGCTTTTGATGGGTCTGCATGGTGGGGAGTGTGGCTGCCTCTCCGAGCCGACTGGAAAGACATCCCCTTTCGTCTGTATCGTCAAGGCACCTTGCTCCAGGAGGGGTATGGACGAGACCTTCTGTTTTCTCTGAGTGACATCGTAACTGCTGCTTCTCAATACTTCACTCTGGAAGCAGGAGACATTCTTTTCACAGGAACTCCCGCAGGCGTAGGGCTTGTGCAACGGGAAGATGAGTTGGAAGCCTTTTTTGGAGAGCAGTCCGTAGGTAAAGTATTTGTGCATGTATAGAATAAAGATGGCGACTATTGGACTATATCGGCGATTACCAGAGATAGGCAGCTATCAGGATGGATGTAGAGGGCCGATACCTGAGGGAGCTACCAGCGCCAACACAAGCTCTCTAAGGTCCGCCCTCTGTCTCTTTTTTCACCGGGTATTCAGGATTGTAGTTATTCTCTCACTCACTTATGCCCAGAAACCCCGCTTAGTAATCGGTATCGTTATAGACCAAATGCGCGCAGATTATTTGTGGCGCTTTTCGTATAAGCGCGGCGGAGGCTTCGTTCGGCTCTTGGAAGAAGGGCTGGTTTTCTGGAACTGTCATTATCCCTATTTTCCCACTTATACAGCTCCTGGGCATACCTCCATTTACACGGGTACCACGCCTGCCTATCACGGCATAGTCGCCAATACCTGGTATGATAGAGCTCTGCACCAGAATTTCTATTGTGTGACTGATACCACTGTGCGTTCGGTGGGTACGCTGACCACAGCTGGGCGGCGTTCGCCTCGTGCGCTCTGGGCAAGTACGATTACAGATGAGCTGCGGTATGCTTCACGCTTCCAGAGCAAAGTCATTGGGATTGCTCTGAAAGACCGCTCAGCCATATTACCCGGAGGGCGGACAGCGTCCTTAGCGCTCTGGTTTGACATCAAGGTGGGGCGGTGGATTACCAGTTCTTACTATACCGACACGCTCCCTTCATGGGTGGAGGATTTCAATGGGCGACATTATCCAGATAGCCTCCTAAAGCTGCCGTGGCGGCTTTCGCATGGGCATATCTGTATTGATGAGAGCCCTTACGAAGGGAAAATCAGAGAGGCTACGACTTTTCCTCATCGCCCTGCCTCGTATGAAGAACTTTTACTTACCCCAGCGGGGAACTGGCTTACCCTGCAGCTGGCTCGCCAAGCAATTGAAGCGGAGAAGCTGGGACAGCGCAGAGGAAGAACGGATTTTTTGGCGATTAGTTTGTCCAGTACGGACTTAGCCGGGCACCACTTTGGAACCGAAAGCTGTGAAATTGAGGAAATCTACTCCGCCCTGGATAAACACCTTGGGGACTTTCTAAGCTACCTGACCCGTAAGTTTAGACGCGAGGATATCTTGCTTTTTCTTACGGCAGATCATGGAGCTGCTCCTACTCCTGAGGTGCTCGCCGAGAAAGGGTGGCATGCAGGACGTTTCCCTACGAAAGACCTTACAGCAGAAGCCCAGGCGTACTTGCGCCGTATGATGCATCTATCTGACACTCTCAATCCAATAGTAGCCACCATCAATCAGAACTTTTATCTCTCTGACCGCCTTTCACCTTCTCAACGCCGAGAGGCCATGTATCTACTCAAACATTGGCTTTTGCACCAGAAAAATATCATCCAGGCTTACACTGCGGAAGAGCTGGCAGGGTCTGGTAGCGGACCTTACTCCTTTGAGATGCTTCAAGCGGGTTTTTCACCCTCCCGAAGCGGGGATGTGATAGCGGTGTATGCCCCCGGCTGGATAGAGCATGAAGGGTACACGGTAGGTACGACGCATGGTTCTATTTGGAGCTATGATACGCATGTACCACTTGTATGGTGGGGAGGTGGGATAAATAATGGCGCCATCTATGAAAGAGTACCGATCACAGCGATTGCGCCGACACTGGCTTTTATTTTGCGTACGCCGATTCCTTCAGCGGCTTTCACGCCGCCACTGATAGAGGTGCTTCGTCAGTGGAAACAGCCTCGCCATGAAGTGCTCCCTGAGGGAGGACAGTAGGCAAGGGTTTTTGTGGGGCTCATAGCGGCTTTTGGGGACTTGATAAAGCGCAAAGGAGCTCATATTCAAGGGGCTCTTATGATTAGAGGGTATAGTCGCTTTTCCATTGAATGCTTATATTTGTCGTATGACGCTTACAGAGCTGCGGGAGATAGCGAAGCGGCATGGGGTGCAGGTGGAGGAGGGGTTACTGGTGCTTTTGGCGGAGGTGCTGTCTGGGCGGGTATCGGAGTTTGATCGGTTGTGGGGTCGGATAGATGAGAGGTTGAGGCAGGAGCGAGAGCATCAGGAGCGGTATTTTGCGCTACTGAGGGAGGGGATGGAGAAGCGATTTGAGGGGATAGAGCGGCGGTTTGAGGAGGTGGATAAGCGATTTGAGTTAGTGTTGCGGCTTTTGAATGAGCAGCGTGCGGAGATGGA
>JANWXY010000033.1 GCA_025057135.1 Bacteroidia bacterium
TGTCGCGGGGGGGGGGTGTGGGGGGGGGGGGGGTGTTTGGGGGGGGGGGCCGGGGCCGGGCCGCGGGGGGCCCCCCCGCCCCTTCACCCCCTTACCACACGCACTCAACTCAACCTACCGCTTCACCTGCGAAGCAGATAATCCAAAGGCAGAGAGCAGCTTCTCCGCTTTTAGCCAAGCCTCCTCCCACTCTGCCACAGGATTCGAGTCATACGTAATCCCACTTCCGACCTGAAGAACAAGGCGCCGAGCCAGCTTATCGTATATCCAACTGCGAATCACCACCGCAAAGTCCGCCTCTCCCGAAGCGGCAATATACCCTATCGCCCCAGAGTAAAAGCCCCTCCCCACAGGCTCGTATTGATGAATGTAATGCATGGCGGCATGCTTCGGTGCCCCCGTCATAGAACCCGGCGGAAAAAGACTCTCCACAGCACTCGTCCATGGAGTAGATTTCACTCTTTCTCCGCACACAGTGGATACAAGATGATGGAGACCTGGAAAAGTCTGCACCCCAGCCAAAACAGGCACATATACTGACCCGGGCACACATACTCGTTGGAGGTCGTTCCGTACCAAATCCACTATCATGGTATTCTCAGCGAGCTCTTTGGGGTTATGACGCAGGGCTTCCATGGCAGCTAAGTCTTTCTCTAATGTAGTGCCTCTGGGGGCCGTACCCTTGATAGGCTGCTGGACAATAAGATGACGCCACTGCCAAAAAAACCGCTCAGGAGACGCCCCGATGATATATTTCTGCTGATACTTGAAAAGGTAGTTAAAAGTCGTCGGAAAAGTCTCTAATAAGGTGAGATACGCCGCTATCGGGTCTACAATCGCCTCCCACTGCAGTCCTAAGGTTAGGTTGACTTGATAAACCTCTCCATGGTAGATGTGCTCACGCAGACGCTCCACCAGCCCAGTAAAGTGGGCATAATCCATGGAGCTTTGAATAAACTTAGCATTCTTGACAGGAGGGCGTCTATAGGTTTCTCTCTCATACTCAGGCGCTTCTATCTGGGCGATTACAATCTGCGGTACAAAAAAGGCTTGCTTAGGAAACTCTATCCATGGCTTTTTGTGGCGGGCTCTCCATTCGTATGTCCATCCCCCCATATACCAGCATCCCTCTGATAGAGTCTCTTTGTGTGGCTTTTTCGCTACACCAACTATCCAGCGGTAATGCGTCAAGTCATCGTAAGGGTTATTCTGCAGGTGAAAATAAAAGTAGGGGTAACTGTCTGCCCAGCGCAGTATGTCAGAGATTTTCATCCTTGTATGGGTCTGTAATACAGCTTATCGCATAAAGCTTGTAGAGATGCAGCCACTTTCACGGGATTTTTGTGGGAGGTCCCTCGCCAGTATAGATAAACGCCTCCCTCGGCGATATCCCATAGAAGCAAATTCCCAAATGCATCATACCCCAAAGGCAGGAAACTATCAGGAAATAACCCCTCTATTCGGCTACGATGAATGAAAATGTTGAGATCGGTATCGGAAATGTCCAAAATATGAACGAGCCTGATAGAACAGAGGGTACCCTGCCGCCATACATCAAACATAGGCAGGCGGCGAACCGTGGCTAGCCACTCAAAAAAGACAGGGGGCAGAGCTTGCTTATTAGAGATACCCTCGGTCATTTGCGTCAAAAATAGTACCTTTCCTTCCATGTCAGCGCGCTATGTACTACTTATAGGGCTGATATGGGCACAGACCGGAGGCTATGATCCAAATGAAGTTATTGGCGATGAGGGTTCGGAGACCCCTACACCAGCGGTCCCTACTCGCGAAGAAGCCCTTATCCGTATAAATGGACAGCCCTTCCAATGGACAGACCCCTTGATAGTCAAGGGAGGCGCTACCTATAACATCCACATTACCGGCCTCAAGCCCCACTCTAAGCTAATCATTCGGCTATTCAAAGCTGGACAGAAAGCAGGGGCTACACACTTTGATGCGAACGAAATCGGCGAGATAGAGTTGGAGACCACCCTAAACAAACAGAAATTCCAAGGCACAGCCGAAGTCGTATATTACCCCTCTAATGGCAAGGAGATACGGCGACGCTTCAAAGTCAAGGTAGAGTAGAGGCTGATGGCCGCAGGAGGCGCCTAGCCCAAAAAGTTTCCCCTACAAGAAGTAAAATCGTCAAAAGCAGCCATAAATGCCAATCTCTCCATGCCCAGCCGAGCTTACGCGTCTGTAGACTATCTCCGGACCACTCTACTAAGCGAACGGGTAGCCCAGCCTTTTCCCACACTTCTGAGGAAAGAATAGGCGCAGAAGATTCTTCAACAGACACATTCAGTCCGAGTAGGGCATAAGTTTGGCTTTCACCTCTGACTTCATATAGTCCCAAAGGAAGCGGCTGATCCCCAAAGCTAAACTGCCAGAAAGCTCCTTTACGCTCAGCGGAAGGCAGGTATTCCGTGCCAGTGGCGATATGCCGAAGGCGGGGACGCTCTGTACATTTCAGAGTAAAGCTGCGCCTCCGCCCTGCTTCTATAGCCCAGAGAAAGTCAGCCCTTTCCCCCCACTGGTATAGCCGAGCAAATAGCGGCACTAATAGACTATGCCTGCTTAAGCCGCTGCCCTCCCACGGAAAAGTAAAAAGATACACACGCCCTTTCCCCCATGGCAACTCCCACAGTAAAGGCATACCTTCCTCACTTAGGAGCAGCGGTTGCCCTGTCGGCACGCGGAATTCATACAACTTTCGGAGGCGTAAAGGCTCTGCTAAGAGCGCCGGAGGGCTCTCCGCCCGTATAAATACAGACTCCCAGAAAGGACCTTCAACGGGTCTGAATGCTATCGGTTGAGGAATATCCCTGCTGCCAAGCAGAGATAGCTCCGCAGATAAAAATGTCCTCTGCCATACAGCAGGTGAGAGCTCTGCTGGGGGAAAGGTGATTAGAGTGCCTCCCTCTGCCACCCATGTGGGGAGGTTGTCCGGTAAGCTGCTCAGTAAGCCCACGAAGATTGAGAGATCATCCCAATCCTCCGAGTTACGGGGAGGCTTAGGTTGAATGCCGAGTAGCTGATGGAGCTTTTCAACAGACGGCTCAGTTGGCATCCCCCAGCCAATCTGCGCCGAATGCACGTCTCTCAGCCCAGCCGTTATGACATTGTCAAATGGAAGCTCATCACCTTCTATTTGTATTTCAAGGGCGGTAGCCTCAGCTGGGAAGCGCACTTCCTGTATCCCAGGCAGGAATGAACGCGCTAAGCCTTTCGTCCGAATCGTGTAGAGCCGTCCGGGCGTTCCATGGAGATGAAATCGCACTCGCCATTCACTCCCTTCACGAAAGGCAAGGAGTGAGTCTATGTAAGCATTTCCTGCAAGCGGTGAGGATACCGGGATTAGGACGATCTCGCTAAATGCCTGCGCCGGAATGCGCGCAATATCACCAATAGAGGAACTTTGAAAATCGGAGAGAATATAGACCTTATGCACAGGATATTGGGCGTTAGCAAAGAGTACAGCACCTCTTTCCAGCAGGGTAGCTATGGGATATCCCATGGAAGCAGGTTGTACTTCTTGGAGGCGCTCCATGAGGAGCTTGGCGCTAACGAACCCGCCTTTAGGTAGATAGCTGTCTGTCGTAAGGAGCCGGTACTCATAAGAAGGGGGGGCTTTCTGCAAAACCTCTCTAAGAAGCGCCTGAGACTGCGCAAAAACAGGCATCATAGACGGAGACACATCCCACACTACGAGCACCGAGGCCCCTTCACTAGCCAGCGATGCAGACACGCCTACCTTAGGACGGGCGAAAAGCAATACAATCGCCGTCACTGCTCCCAAGCGCAGCAGGAGGAGTATCCAGTGACGCAACCGAAGATACGGCCGACTTGCTTGACGCAGCCGTTCCACCAGAGCCGCTTGTGAAAACTCATACTTTTTCGCCCGCCTCAGATAAAAAAAATGCACTATGACAGGCACCGCAAGGGCGACCAGCCCCCACAGAAAAGCCGGTGATAAAAAGCTCATGAGAGCCGGCGCGGTTTCACATGCCGTTCAGAATGGTACGAGGAGCGCACAAGCGGCCCGCTTTCTACATAATCAAATCCCATCATCATGCCAATCTCGGCGTATTCTTGAAACTCCTCAGGTGGAATAAATCGCTGCACAGGTAGGTGAGCTTTCGTAGGCTGTAAATACTGTCCCAGAGTCAAAACATCGCAGCTATGCAGGAGCAGGTCCTGCATTAGCTCTAAAACTTCTTCTCTGGTTTCGCCCAGCCCCAGCATAGCCCCAGATTTAGTCCGGAAGCCCGCCTCTTTCGTACGACGAATCTGCTCCAAGCTGCGTTCGTATTTCGCCTGGGGACGCACCTGCCGGTAGAGGCGTTTGACGGTTTCCATATTATGAGAAACGACATCTGGCTTTTCCTCTAAGACCCTATACAGTGCATCCCAGTTGGCTTTGAAGTCAGGCAAAAGGACCTCTATGGTAGTCTCAGGCATGCGGTCTTTGATGGCACGGATGGTACGCGCCCAGATTTCAGCACCGCCGTCTTTGAGCTCATCCCGATTGACGGAGGTGATGACGCAGTGCTTGAGCTGCATCAGTTCCACCGCCTGCGCGACTCGCTCAGGCTCCTCCCAGTCCAGCTCTGTCGGGCGTCCCGTTATTACCGCACAGAATCCACACGAGCGCGTGCAGATATTGCCCAGAATCATGAAGGTCGCCGTGCCTGCTCCCCAGCATTCTCCCATATTCGGACAGTGCGCACTCTCGCACACCGTATGAAGCTTGTTTTCATCAATAACTCTTCGGACAAATCTATAGTTTTCTCCCGAAGGCAGCTTAACCCGCAGCCAACTCGGACGAAGGATATCGCTCATACTCTGCCAAAGATACGACACCCACTCACACACCATCCAACGCAGCTCAGAGCCTCCATCCTTTCTCTATCAGCGGCCCTCTCCTTTTTCCCGCCATA
>JANWXY010000062.1 GCA_025057135.1 Bacteroidia bacterium
TCTGCCTGTACCTCAGCCCGACCAGAGCCCTCTCATGTGCTCTTAGCTATGGGCCACCCCCCTGACTTGGCGAAAGCAACGCTGCGCTTCTCGGTCGGCCTCCCAACTACGGAAGAGGAGATAGAGAGAGCCTCAGAGGCAATAATCCAGGCTGTAACTTCTCTCAAGCCTTTCTCCTCAGCGAGATGAGGCATGGATATGTCCTCCTATGACACTCTAAAAGCGACAAACCGCTATTTAGCAAAGTGAATGTCAGTGGCTTAGGTGCGGAGAATGTATCAGTTTTTTTAGAAACTCCTCCGTTTGACAGCGGAGAGCTGCGCCTAAAGGCTGAGGATAGGTTATGTCTATTTGAATAGCCTCTAATGGCTTTTTCCAAAGGAGGGACTGAATGAAATGAGGCATCGGAAAAAAGATAGCTTCTACCGTGTGCCAGAAATGCTCCTCCGCAGGATGCCTGCCCCAATACCGCAGAAGCCACTCCAAACGCCGCCGTTGAAAGCCATATAGTTCTGGCGAAATCCCTCTGAGCGCACGCAAGACCGCTTTCCAGCCGAAAAGCACTTGGGTTGGAGAACTCCGCCAAGCCTCTCTCAGCTTGCGATACCAGTAGTGAATAAGTCGCTTCTCCCCAAGGCGAAAGGCAGCATACCACCTCAAAAATCGCCAACGAATGAATACGCTATCATGCTGCACCATCTCTTCCATCCAGGGATTAATGCGATTGTACCATGAAAGGGCAAGCCTCGGACCCTCAGGATGAAGCAGGAGCGCCAGAAAAACTGCACACGCAGCCAAAGGACGGGCCATGAGACTCGGTCCACCGGATAAAACATACTGAGTCAGTCTCTCTATTTCAGCTGTGCATAGGGAGCTGGCTTCCTTCCACATGCCCCACCTTAGATGAAACGCAAGTTTGAGCGTAGTAGCTGTCATTTCTAAGGTATCTGCCAGAGGCGAGCGCATCTCAATACCGCGTATTTTCCCCCAGCCTGCGAGCCATAGCTCAAATAGCTCCTTTTCCGTAGTATGTAAGAGCGGTACTCCCAGCAGTAGATAGTTCATCGCCAAACGATAGCGCACATAATAGGGCGAGGGCACATGGGGGGCTTGAATGAGGATATTTAGAATTTTCAGTAGCCTGTGCAAAGTTTTTTCCATATCAGGTACCTCTGCCGAGTGAAGCATCTGGGCATATATCTCAAAGTAGCTCCCCCACGAGTCTTCTTCGGAAATGGTGGGAAACACTACCCCTCTTTTTTGCCGGCTGATGAGGTGGCTTTCCATAGCAGAAAACTTGTTCAGAAGCGCTTGGTACCGGCGACAGGTGCGATTCAGTAGGGCTTCACTCCATGTTGTGATAGATTCCTGTGGAGATAAAAAGTGAAAATCGCGCACATAAGTTTCCAACACTCGCAGCCCCCATAGAGCGATTTCTTCCCAGCCGTATTCTATGGCTTTGTACATGGCTTGTTGCCAGAGGACAAAAGCGATTTCTCCCTGGCCGTACTCCCATAATGCAATGCTGAGCCAGAGCTTTCTCCAGAGGCTCCGTTCGTTCTCTAACTTAGGCAGACGCGCAGCAGGTAAAACTTCCGCCAACGCATCCCAAAGCTGATATTTATAGGTACGGAGCGCTCCTTTTTGTGCTTGGGGGAACTTTCGCAGATACCGAGCGTACAGCCGCTGCTCATCATAGGTGTTCATTTGGCGCAGCTGCTGGAGTAGCCATTCCAACTTAGTACCTCGGATGTATTCTTTCAGTTGTCTGTATTCAGTCTCTGACAGGGTCTTGATCACTTCCCAGAGCGCACGGGGAGGCAATCTTGGCATACCCATAGGATAAAGATATAGCCGCATCATGCATATACGCATTATCTGAAAAAGGTGCCTCTGTGTCTGAACCCCGGATGCCCCATAGGTGAAGGTTTTCGGCCGACAGCCAAAAAATAGCCGCAATCTCAGGTATTCGCTCGTTAGGTGTGTAGGGGGAGTATCTAAACTCTCCCAATCCTTGCCTCTGCTCTTATATGCGCTGATGGCGCAGGGGCTCAAGCGTCAAAATCGGCTCCTGCTGCAAAAGCTGTCGCACTTCTTTGAGCTTCTCCGAAGGAATCCCCAGTACAGCGGCTATCTGGTCGTCTATCTGGGCTCGTACTGCATCTTCGCCGATTTTAGAAAAGGGTAAAAGCGATTCATGAGCAACTTTGTCAAAGTAGTCTGACAACTCGGATATTGAGTCGTGGGGTAGTTTCTTTAGGTCCAAGACCAGAGTAGACAGCAAGTTCTCTTTTTTGTATGCCATCCAAGGTCCCTCCGTCTCTTGCCTGACTGTTAGGAGCAAAAGCAATCCTAAGCTGCTATTAAGCCAAAGGGCTAAAGCCTTTTCGTAGAGCTCTATCTCCAACTTCTCTACTCCCGACTTCTTTATAAGCACAGGCCACCAGACATTGGAAAGTGCGGATTTAGTGAGCCTAACCGCTATCACTCTATATGTATTTAGTCGTAATCTTTCTACTACCATTAGATTTGAAGATTGTCTCTTCATTGATGAGATGGCGTTTGAACCCAATTTTGGAGAGAGATAAGCATTAGGGTCAAGCTCTAAGCATGTAACCTTTTCCGAATCATGCCCCCATAATCCTGGGATTGCCGAGGAAAGTCCTGAAGTTACGGGTGTGAAGCAATTAGTTACTTGCCTCCTATCAGGTCCTAAAGTGGCAAGCTCCTTGAGTTCTGTAAGAGGTAGGGAGTGTTCAAAGAATTGATGTTTAGAGACCAGTCTATATGCAATCAGGTTGAGCTGGTGCTGGGCGAATGCTACCGGCAAGAGCCAGTTCTTTTGCTCCAACTCTCTTTGAGGTATAGTAAGGATTTCTCCTATTTTATTATTTCCCATCCATATTTCGCCCACATCTATGCAAGTATCCTCCATTGTATGCAGAATCACCTTTTCATTACGAACAATATCAGCTAAAATAACGGCATCTATGGAGCTTCCTATATTTTGCCACAGGTTCAAAAACACCACTCTTTTTTCTGCGTTAGATGTATCCTGTCTCGCTATGAACATGACTTCGCTTAAGTCGGTATTTTCACTAAAACTCCATTGGATGGGATCGTTGCTTATGATAATATACTCTATATGGTAGTTTTTTAGTAAGAACGCTCTTGAATTTCTCCAAGAAACGCCAGAGAGTAAGGACTTGGGTACCACAAACGCTAATCGTCCCCCTTTTGAAAGATAACGATGGGCTAATGCGATGAAGACTGCCCCTAAGCCTGCTTGTAGATTAACTTCGCCTTTGGCTTTTTCTTTGAGAGTTTGTTTCAGGCTGAGTGTAAGTCTATTACGGATTGATTCGGTTAGATGACCGAAAAGGAGATTATCTCCACAAGTACGCGTAAAAGGGGGATTCATGCAGATGAGTTGCATGAGGGGCGGGTGTACGGGGATTTTAGCGGGGGTAGGGGTAGTTACGGCTTCGCCTTCGGGGGCGTAAGGGAAAAGAGCCAGTTGGGCTTCGGACTGGCTGCTGCGCAGAAACTCTAAGCTGCCCAAGCGAGGTTGCCCCTCCTGCAGCCCCAAAGGCATGGCATA
>JANWXY010000018.1 GCA_025057135.1 Bacteroidia bacterium
TTTCGTGTGGCGCCGCCTGACTCTACCCTTGAAGCGCAAGCGGAGTGGCATTTCAAAGGCGCATGGGGGGATACATTAGTGTGGGATTTCGGTGAAGGGTTATCCATAGAGCGATTAGAAGCTTCTTTTAGCATAGCTCAAGTATGGCGGGATGAGAGGCTTCGTAAGCTGTATCTGCGTTCCACAGACCCACTGAATGGGCATTCTGAATGGGTACGAGTACAGTATAGAGGCGTGCCGCGCTCCACAGGTTTTGGGTCTTATGCGGTTCAGCGGCACGCTACGGGCTGGGCTGTATGGACGTTATCTCAGCCATATGGAGCGCCCGATTGGCTTTTTTGCAAGGAGGGCTTGGAGGATAAGGTGGATTCGCTGGACATAGTCGTCTGTACACCTGATACAATAATCGGCGTTGCTAATGGAAAGTTGATCGCCGATAGTATAGACTCTCAAAGGTGGCGTTGGCGACACTTTAAGCATAGGTATCCGATAGCGACTTACCTAATCGCATTCGCTGCATCAAACTATGTGGTCCAAGATTATATTATTCAAAGTCGCTATGGCTCGTTTCCACTGAGGAACTACATATTCCCACAGGACACTACTGCTGCGCGTCAGCTTTCTGAGCGATTTCTTCCGTATTTTGATTGGTTAGAAGCGCGGCTGGGGGGGTATCCCTTTGCGGCGGAGGGGTACAATCAAGTACAAATCGGCTGGCGAGGTGGCATGGAGCATCAGACTATAACTTTTTTCGGCTCGTACTCTTTGGAACTCTGGGCGCATGAGCTCGCTCATCAGTGGTTCGGCGATTGGGTGACATGTGGCAGTTGGCAGGATATTTGGCTCAACGAAGCTTTCGGCACTTACTTAGGTGGTACGGTCTATGAGGCCCTCGCGCCTGAGTGGTGGCACAAATGGCTAAAAGTTACTATAAAACATGCTTGGCGCGATACCGTACGCACCATTTATGTGGAGGACACAAGCGAGGTCTGGCGGATTTTCCACTATCCTACTACTTATGCGAAAGGTGCTCTGGCGCTCCATTCGCTACGCGATTATGTGGGAGATTCGCTTTTCTGGGGGGGATTGCGGCTCTATCTACGGAGACATGGAGGGGGATTTGCTCGTACGCCTGACTTTGAAGTGGTAGCTCGAGAAGCCTGGGGGGATTTAGCTGCGCAGGCTTTCATCAGAAGCTGGATACACCAGGCCCATTATCCGCGAGCCACAGTCAAATGGGAAAATACCCAAACGTGCATCGTAGACCCCGTTGTACCCTATCCGTTGCATGTACCATTCTGGGTTACTACGATTAGCGGAGAGCGGGAGCGCGTCTCCATAGATTTTCTGGTTGGGCGTCAAAGATTTACTTTTTCAGCTTCTGTGGTGCAGTGGGAGGTGGATCCTGATACGCTTTCTCCTTATTGGGCTGATAGGCGTGGGGGCGTTCCAGGGCAGGACATTCTGTTGTGTCCCAATCCTTTTTCAGACTTTCTTTACCTCAATGGGGCTGGATTAGAGCGGGTGGAGCTCTGGGATACCCAAGGGCGGCTCTGTTATGTCATAGAAGCCCCTTATACGCAGATGCCGTTGCGGCTTGATTTATCTTTTCTTCCCAGCGGATGTTACCTTCTGCATTTAGAGGAAAGAGGAAGGCGTCGTACTTTTCGGGTAGTTCGGACTTCTCCGTGAGGGATTGTATCTTTCGGTGATGCGGATAGTGCTTATAGATGGGATGGGCTTAGTGTATCGGGCATACTTTGCCTTTGGGGACAAACCCCTCCGAAATAGCGCAGGTCTCAATACGGCGGCTCCGTTTGGCTTTCTGGCTACGCTCATAGACCTTATAGAGGAACTCAAGCCTACGCACTGGGGACTGGCATGGGACAGTGCAGAACCGTCGTTTCGGCATGAAAGTATGGCTGGATATAAAGCCCACAGGAGCGCTCCCCCAGAAGAGATGATAGCAGGATTGCCTTATATCCGTCAGCTTGCAGACGGCCTGCGCTTGCATCAAGCGGAAGTCCCTGGATATGAAGCCGATGATCTTCTCGCCCAGTGGGCTTTATCGGCTGCCCAAATGTCAGAAACGGAGATTGTCTGGATAGTCTCCGCAGACAAGGACTTGGCTCAGCTCGTGAGTGAAAAGATTCATTTATATCGTCCTGCTCGGGGAAAGGCTCCTGCTCAAAAGCTTGATCCTTCGGGGGTAAAACAGCACTTTGGTGTCGCTCCCCATCAAATCCCCGACTACCTCGCTCTGGTTGGCGATGAAAGCGATAATCTACCGGGAGTGCGTGGCATCGGTCCAAAAACCGCTGCACAGCTCCTCAGTGAATATGGCTCTTTGGAGAAACTTTATCAGAGCTTACCCATTCTGCCCAAATCTGTAGCTCAAAAGTTGGAAGCGGGACGCGAAGGGGCATGGGCTACTTATGCGTTGGCTCGCTTAGAGTTCAGAAGTCAGGAAGCAATCCCAGAGAATGCGAAATTTATCCCGTCCCTTTTCGTCCTACGCTCTCCGGAGTGGTCGGTCCTCTTGCCCCTTCTGGATGAGTTAGAGTTTCGCAAGCATAAAGAGCGCCTTCTTAGGTTCTGGCATACGGAGCAACCTGCTGATTCTCCCTCCCCTCCAATGGGAAAACTCAGCTATCGTATGCTGCACACGCCAGCGGACCTTTCAGAGTACCTAAATGCCCTTCCACCACATGCTCCAATAGCATTTGATACAGAAACCACGGACTTGCACCCCATGTATGCTGAACTGGTAGGCATATCCTTATGCGCGCAGCCGGAGGAAGCGGTTTTTATCCCTATTCAACAGAAAGATTGGCCTGCTTGGCGAGCCGCCTTTGAGCCCTTTCTCCAAAGTTCCCGACTGAAAATAGCCCACAATCTCAAGTATGACTGGGTGGTGTTAGCTCAGCACGGCTTGAAGGTGCAAGGTCCCCTTTTTGACACCCTTTTAGCGGACTATCTTTTGGACCCTGAGAGACCGCACAGCTTAGAGGAAGTCGCCCGTAGAGAGCTAAACTTACAGAAAGCCCATAGCTATAACGACCTTTTTATAGGACTAAAGACCAAAGACATCCGGCAGGTTCCAATCGAGCGGTTAGCGGCTTATGCGTGTCAGGATGCGGATTTAGCTTTACGCCTGTATAAAATCTTGGACGAAAAACTGAGGGCGAAAAGCCTCAGCAAGCTGTATGAAGAAGTAGAAGGGCCTCTTCTCTCCCTTCTGGCGGAGATGGAGCTGCGAGGTGTCCGTATAGATGTGGAGTATCTTCACCAGCTCAACGCTGAGTATGAGAAAGAGCTTACCGCCCTTGAGGCAGAGGCTCATAGGCTGGCTGGCGAAACCTTCAATCTCAACTCTACGAAGCAGCTGAGTGAGCTCCTCTTTGGAAAGTTAGGCTTACCTGTGCAGCGTAAAACGCCTAAGGGACAGCCAGCTACGGATGAGGAAGCTCTTCAGGCTCTGGTCCATCGGCATCCTTTGATAGAAGTGCTTTTGCGCTACCGTGAGCTCTACAAGCTGCGCTATACTTATGGCGAGGGGCTTTTGCGGAGCATACATCCTAAGACGGGTCGGGTACATACGACTTTTCAGCAGGCTGTCGCAGCTACGGGCCGACTCAGCTCTCAGAATCCCAATCTTCAGAATATCCCTATTCGCACTGAGGCGGGGAAGCGGTTTCGGAAGGCATTTGTTGCGGGGGCTCCTGGGTGGGTACTCCTTTCTGCGGACTATTCTCAAATAGAGCTTCGGATTGCAGCAGCTCTTAGTGGGGACCCTCAGATGATAGCAGACTTCCAAACGGGGCGGGATATTCATACCGCTACGGCGCAAAGGCTTTTTGGGGTAGAGGAGGTTACAGCCGATATGCGCCGTACCGCTAAAATGGTGAATTTCGGGATAATCTATGGGATTACAGCGCACGGACTGGTACAGCGATTAGGCGGTACCATCTCTCGCACAGAGGCTCAGCATCTTATTCAGCAGTATTTTCGGCGCTATCCAGGAGTCCATGCTTACATTCAGACGCAGATTAAGCGAGTAGAGCAGCTGGGGTATGCTGAGACGCTTTTGGGGCGGCGTCGGTACATACCTCACATTCATTCCCAGAACAAAGCCCAAAAAGCGGAAGCTGAGCGCCTCGCCATAAATACTCCAATCCAAGGTACCGCCGCAGATATGATTAAGCTCGCAATGATAAAGCTATGGAAACGATTGCCTGAGGTGCCGATGCTTCTGCAGATTCACGATGAGCTGCTATGGGAAGTCCCGGCAGAAAGGGTAGAAGACATAGCTCCTATCATTCAGACTGAGATGGCACAAGCTTTACCCCTACCTAATGGCGTGCCCGTAGAGGTAGAAATCAAAGTTGGACAGAACTGGCTGGATATGTCACCTGCCTATCAGAAAGCCCCAAAATGATGCTGAGCCGCATAGAGGAATGGGGGCGACAGGCTCTCTTAATCGGGGCAACCTATGCCAGTCTTCTGATTACTTTGGGATTTCGGGTTTATGAAGATGCAGCTATTCCGCCGTGGGCGGTAGCACAGAAGTATCCTGAGTACTTCAAACAAGATGTTTTCCTCAAGCAGACTTCTCTCGAGCGGGTCGCGATACTCCCGTTGTATATCTGGCTGATAGACCGCTGGGAATGGGTTTTTCCTCTTCATGCGGCATTTAGTTTGATGCTTATAGGTGGGCTTTGGAGGCTGGCTCGCTCTGTGGGGGCTGCAGATGGCTGGGCGTGGATAGCCGTTTGGATCATCCTTCCTGGGCTCTATCATCACCATTGGGGCAGTAACGAACTATACTACCCGCAGCTTCAGCCTTCTCTTCTGGCAAAAGCGGTGGGGGTATGGCTCTGGGTTTTTCTCCTCAATGGTAGGATGAAGTTAGCGGCTATAGCGGTCATCATAGCTACGCTTTTTCATCCCTCAGTGGGATTTTTGACATGGGGATTTTCTCTGCCATTACTTCTATGGCAGCCAATGCGGCGCTGGGGTTTATATGCCGTAGCGAGTGCAGTAGTTCTGTCGTATATCTTTTTCCTCTTTCGGCACTCTACTATTCCTGCTACTGAACGAGCACTTTGGGAGCGACTCTTTGTAGACTTTCGGATGCATATGCACTTTGATCCTTCAAGCTTCCGTTCAAGTAGCCACGGACTCTTCCTGGCTTTGTGGGGTGTAGGGGTGTACGGCAGTTGGCGCCGGCGTTCTCCGCTTTTGGGGGTATTTCTCCTTTATGGAGCGGGTGTATTTGCGTATGTGCTAAACTTTTACACTTTACGATGGTCACCGCTGATTTATCTACAAGTACCTCGGGCGACGGTATGGCTTAAGCCTTTGGGAGCATTTGTGGGTATAGCCCTAATAGCTCAGAAATGGCGATTGCCTGAGTTTTCTTTCAGGAGTGCTGCTATTCTCGCGGGACTGATTGGATGGAGTGCTTTTCGTCTCAGTCGGAAAGAAGAGGTCGGGCGGAGTTATTTACAGGTCTTTCGGTGGAAGGAGGATGAAGCCTATCAGCTCGGGGCGTGGGCTCGGAAAAATCTGCCGCCCGATGCGCTGATTGCTAACATACCGACCGAGATAGGGGAGCGCGCCCAGTTTTTCTGTCAGCGTAGTGGCTATTTTTGGCTGCGAGCCACACTTCGCTATGAGGACCCACGGCTTTATGCTCAGCGCATTTATCGCCTCTACGGCGTGGATGCTATGAAGGGCAAATCCGCTTGGCAGGAGATAGAAAGAAACGGCACTCGTCATTTTGAGAAGGTATGTCAAGAAAATCCCGACTCGCTCCGAAGCTGGGGTATCACGCATGTGATAGTTTCAACTTCTGCATGTCTGTCAATGAAGCCTCTATGGCAAGGGAAGCAGATCGCTCTCTATGCCTTGGAATAGGGGAGTCAAAGTCAGTTTCTATCACATCAAAGAAGGGGGAGCAGAGGCTGGTGAGCTGTGGTAGCAATGTACAAAAGGGCGTCTATTATCCAGATTTACAGGGGCAGTTCGCACGGCTAAGTTGGCTGCCTTCTGAGATAGACTCCTCTACTTCTGATGAAATAAAGAGGGTCTATGCGAGAAAGAGTGACCAGATTCTAAGTGCCCCTCACCGCATCACCACGAACGCCCCCCAGTAGTAGGGCTCTGGATGCTTCTCCCGAAAAGTTCGTAGCGTCCGGTTGAAGACCTCATCTACACCTTCCCCTCGCTTCCGCTTCACCCAGTTCTGATAAAAGCTCAGCATCAGCTCCTGTGTCGCCTCATCATCTATTTGCCAGAGCGTCGTTATAACCCGCTGCGCCCCCGCCTCCAGAAAGGCTCGCTGAAGTCCATACAGCCCTTCCCCCCGCACTTCCCCCAAACCCGTCTCACACGCTGAAAGCACGACCAGCTCGGTCCCAATCAGATTCAGATTAGACGCTTCCTGCGCCGTAAGCCGCCCATCGTCCCTCCCCAGCGGCGGAAATAAACTATCCCACACCGCCGCCTGCGCCAGCAAAAGTCCCCCAGCCAGTAAGGGATTCTTCCCGCCCCCCACAAAGTACCCATGCGTCGCTACATGCAGCACCTGCGGCGATTGCAGATGCTTCACAAAGTCTTCCGTAGCCGCCTTCCCTATCCACAGGTTCTACTCCCAGCAGCTGGGCTATCCCCCTCGCCTCTACCTCAGCACCCGGTAAAGACGGAATACCCCCCTCAAACAGCCGATAACTCCGTGTGCGCGACTCCCCCGTACTCTCTGGAAGCGCCCTAAAATCCGGGTTCCCTATCACCACAGGCTTCTGCGCCGGAAAACGACCCCGCCGCAGAAGCAGCCGCCGACTGCTGGCCACATACCGCACCTCATACCGATCCGCCACAAACTGCCGCCGCTGCCCATCGTACAAAGTAGCTACATTCACAAGGTAATACACCCCATCGGGCGAGAAATATACCACCTTCACCTTCGGAGGGAGTAGGCTGTCCAAAAAGCCCCACAAAAGCCGATACGTTGCCCCCGACACTACCGAACCCGGCGAGCGCAGGATTTCATACGCATTTCTCGCCCGCTGCTCCCACAGCGTGTCCGCATACAGCACATGCAGATAGAGCCGATGCTTCCTACCCTCCGGCAAAAGCAAGTAGAACACATACAGCACCGAGTCCTTTTTCCCTGCAGGTACCCGCACCACTTCTATGAGGGCTTCTTCCGAGCGAAGCGGGGGTATCAACGGCTCAGCTGCTGGGTCAGGCAGAAAGTCCCTCAGCGCTGGTAGCCGCAGCACAATCTCCCTTTCGGTCTCTTGAAGCCGCTTCCACAGCGAGTCGGCAGCTGCATAGTCCTCTTGAAGGGTGAAGAAGGCGTACTGGTCAGCCAGATGCTTCCACTGACGATAGCGAGCTCGGAGTACCGTATCTCGGCTGGTCTCCACCAAGTGCTTCATGGCTTCGGTAGAGGAAAGGAGGATACCCTTGAAGCTGCGGGCAGCGCGATACCCCAGCTCTACCAGGTCAGCCCGCTCTCGGCGCTCCGCCACATAGCACTGAAAACTAGAGAGACGGCTCATCAGAAGATTTTCCAGTAGGTTTTGGCGCGCAGCGGTAGAGAGCACGGGAAACTCTTGCCGAATGCGGGTAAAGG
>JANWXY010000052.1 GCA_025057135.1 Bacteroidia bacterium
GACCACTTCGAGAAACGGCTGGAAGCAATAGACGGCAAGGCAATGGTCGTCTGCATGAGCCGGCGAATCTGCGTGGACCTCTACCGCGAAATCGTGAAACTCAGGCCTGCGTGGCACGATGATGACGACACCCGTGGGGCCATCAAGGTCGTGATGACCGGCTCGGCGTCTGATCCGGCCGACTGGCAGCCACACATCCGAGACAAGAGGCGACGGGAACTGCTTGCCAATCGTTTTCGTGATCCGAACGATCCGCTCCGGATTGTGCTGGTGCGCGATATGTGGCTCACGGGCTTCGACTGCCCGAGCCTGCACACGATGTACATGGACAAACCGATGCGAGCGCACGGACTGATGCAGGCTATAGCGCGTGTCAACCGTGTTTTTCGTGACAAACCCGGCGGCCTGGTTGTGGACTACTTAGGACTGGCACACGAACTCAAGGCCGCCCTCGCTACATACACCGAAAGCGGCGGCACTGGTCAAACAGCGCTCAATCAGGAGGAAGCAGTTCAGGTGATGCTCGAGAAATACGAGATTTGCTGTGCTCTTTTCCGTGGCTTTGACTGGTCCTTATGGACATCTGGCGCGCCACAGGAGCGACTTGCCCTGCTGCCCGCTGCGCAGGAACACATCCTGGCGCAGGAGAACGGCAAAGACCGTTACCTCCACGCTGTGCGAGAACTGTCGCAGGCCTTCGCGCTGGCGGTGCCGCATGAAGAAGCGCTGCGTATCCGCGACGATGTAGCCTTCTTCCAGGCTGTCCAAGCCGTTCTCACCAAGCGCGCACCAGGAGAGACTCGCCCAGAAGCTGAGCTGGACCATGCCATCCGACAGATTATCTCACAGGCTGTGGTTTCGGAAGGTGTGCTGGACATCTTCACTGCAGCCGGACTGAAGAAGCCTGACATCTCGATTCTCTCCGACGAATTCTTGAATGAAGTGCGGGGACTGCCGCAAAAGAATCTCGCCGTTGAGTTGCTACAGAAACTGCTCAAAGCGGAAATCAACACCCGACGCCGCAAGAACATTGTGCAGGCTCGTTCCTTCGCTGAGCTGCTGGAGCAGACGATACGGAGGTATCGGAACCGCGCCATTGAGGCAGCGCAGGTCATCGAGGAGCTGATCGCGCTGGCAAAGGAGATGCGGGAGGCCAACGCTCTCGGCGAAAAACTCGGGCTTACCGAAGAAGAACTCGCCTTCTACGATGCTCTGGAGACAAACGACAGCGCAGTAAAAGTGCTGGGCGACGAGACCCTACGCACCATCGCTCGCGAACTGGTCGAGACGGTGCGGAAGAACGTCACTATTGACTGGATGCTGCGGGAAAATGTCCGCGCTCAACTCCGCGTACTCGTCAAGCGCATCCTACGCAAACATGGCTACCCACCCGACAAGCAGGAGAAGGCGACCGAAACGGTGCTCCAGCAAGTAGAGGTGCTTTCCGCAGAATGGGCGGAAGCCGCACAGGCAAAATAGGCTTTTGGAATACAGTCAGAGCGGAAGAGCTTTATATGTACCTCATGCGCAGCTGCTGAAAGCCCCGAAAGCTTAGACATAATCAGTTTGAAAAGCGCCCGAAGCGAGGATGGTCGCGTACGACTTTGAAGACTGGATTATTATTCAGCTCAGCCCGAAGGTCTGGACGCAGCCTAATGGCTTTTTCCATAGCTTGGGCAGACTTTTCAGGATAGCCTTTGTAAGCATATAGTACAGCGAGGTTATAGTGTGCTTCGGCAAGGTTGGGGTCTAAGGAAGAAGCTTGGAGAAAGTCTGCCTCAGCCTCCAATAAACGCATGGCTTTCATAAGAGAAACTCCACGATTATTATAGGCTACGGCGAGCCGTCCATCCTGAGAGATTACCTTGGTATTATCGGCGATCGCTCCAGAGAGCCAGCCCACATGGTCCATGACTATCGCACGGTTGATGTACAGGGAGCGATCATTAGGCGCGCGATTGATAAGGTCGTTATATCGCTCTAATAGTTGCATCGCCTCTTCACGAGACATATCAAACACATTTTGGGTACGATAAGCCAAAGCAGCGATATTATACACGGGATTACCTTTATCCAGAGAAGCGGCACTCTCTATGTCCCTCACAGCACTTTTGATGTCGTTCAAGGCAAAATGGTAGGTAGAACGCATAGCGAGGAGGTTAGCTGTACGATTGCCTCGAGTATCAATGAGGGTATTTAGAATACCGAGATTCTGACGGGCATCTACACCTGAGCGAAAACGGCTGATAATGAAAGTTTTTGTAGCCACATTGTAGAGTTCTGGTGCCATGAGGGGCATAGGGGCATTGTAGCGTTCCACATACATCTTATCTGGCTGATATGTGAATGTAAAACCAACTAAAGCATGCCGGCAGAAGGGCAAAACCTTTTCTTTGATTTTACCCCAATAAGGCAACTTACGCAGCTCTTTTTCGCGATCGTCTTCGTGGATAGGCTGGGAAGATATCCTTAGAATTTCAGCCCGCTCTTGGTCAGAGAAATCCGCAGTCTTGACCAGAATATCAAAACGCTGCCAATCTTCTCCTCTTCCTGTTCCCTCTACGGGAATATCTCGTCCAACTTTCTTTACGAAGTATTCCTGCAAATCAGCCGCTACGGCATCCATCCGTTTCTGAGATAGGTTTTGATTGAGCTCTAAGCGACCGTCAGGGGAAGCGTACCCATCTATCTTGATACTTTGGACGAGAAAGCCCATCTGCTCGTATTTATTGACGTATTGGAGGATGGCATCTGTCAGTTCTTTCCGATTGAACTTAGCTGACATGATAGGGAAAATCAAATCCAAGGTCCCCTCAAATCCTTCATACCGATATTGCTCATCCCGAATAGGGAGGTCTGGTAAGGCAGCCCGGACACCCGTGCGTATTTTTGCCCATGGCTGGGTGGTACAACAGCTCGGGTCTGCGGGACCGAATGGCTTGTTTCTCGAGTCGCAATACACTTTCGTGATTTTACCCTTCTCCATCTTGACGACGGAGAAATATAATGATACTTGCTTTCCGTCCAACCGCTTACCACCGAGGGGAACTTTATACACAAAAAATGGCTGAGAATTCGCCTTATAGTAGCTTTCAGTGATGATGACTTCTCCCACAGTCCCCTGTGCGTCTGTTTCCATATTGGCTAAGTGCGAAGGCGTAGAATAATCTACTCGTACGATTATTGCGACATTCTTTTGCAAGTACTTGGGATATTCCAGATCGTTCGCTAAGCGGAAATATAAGGTATCGTTCGCTTGGATAAACTGCCCGGGCTCCACAAACTCAGGGGCGAACTGGCTATTATCATACTCACTGACGTGGAGAGAGGTGGGATCGCTATTGGCATCCAGCGTGGCTTGTACTTCTTTTTTGAAGGTTTGGCAGGTATTTTTGTATGTTTTGCCGCCGTACTTGGTTTTATTGATGAGGTCTTTTGGACCACAACCTATACTAAGGACGGCAGCTATTGCGAGGGATACGGTTATTTTTCTCCGCATATGGGTGTGATTTTGGCAAAGGTATGAGGTTTATTACAAACGCTCTATGAGAGAGGCTATGCCCATACCACCTCCTACACAGAGTGTAACGACACCATAGCGCATATTTTGCCTTTCTAACTCATCCAGTAAAGTACCTACCAGCATAGCCCCAGTAGCACCGAGAGGATGGCCCATGGCGATAGCGCCTCCATTCACATTTACCTTATCCAGAGGAATACCGAGCTCATCTGCGAATCGGAGAGGAACTACGGCGAAAGCCTCATTTACCTCATATAAATCAACTTCCTCAGGTGTAATCCCAGCTCGCTGAAGCGCCTTGCGTGTAGCTGGGGCAGGTCCGAGGAGCATGATTGTAGGCTCTGTACCCGTAACCGCCCAACTTATGATCCGAGCACGCGGTTGTAGCCCGTATTTCCAATGAAGAGCTTCTGTGCCTAATAAGACTAGAGCAGCTCCATCTACGATGGCGGAGGAGTTGCCCGGGTGATGTACATGACGGATCCCTTCCAACTGAGGATACTTTTGCAAAGCCACTGCATCAAACCCAAACTGACTGCCTATGTGTGCAAAAGAGGGCTCTAATGCTCGTAGCTTCTCCATGCTGGTATCCGGACGAATGTTTTCGTCTGCTTCTAAGATAGGCTCGCCAAGGACATTACGAATAGGGATGAGGCTTTTGCGAAAGTAGCCGGCTTGGGTAGCCCAAGCTGCCCTCTGATGAGAGCGCAAGGCAAACTCATCCAGAATTTCTCGCTCGTAGCCATACAGGGTGGCTATCAAGTCTGCGGAAATTCCTTGCGGTACGAAGTAGCCCGGAAAAGCAACCGCCGGGTCTGCATACCAAGCTCCCCCATCGGACCCCATCGGAATCCGACTCATAGACTCCACCCCCCCAGCCAAAAATGCCTCTCCTATGCCCGCCCGCAGATACGCAGCGGCTTGATTGACAGCTTCTAAACCTGAAGCACAGAAACGGTTCAGCGTAACTCCTGCGACCGTATCGGGCAATCCCGCAGCTTGTGCTGCGATTTTAGCGATGTTAGACCCTTGCTCATCTATTTGCGTCACACACCCTAAGATGACATCCTCTACTATGTCAGGAGGCAAAGTTGGATTGCGCTCTAAAACCGCTTGGATGAGCTGGCGTACGAGCTCAACGGGACGAATAGAGTGGAGCTTACCGTCTTTTTTGCCGCGGCCGCGTGGGGAGCGGACCGCGTCATAAATATAAACCTCAAGCATAATCGCTTCGATGAATACCGAGGCGCTTCATGCGACCATGGAGAGCTGTTCGCTGCATATTCAGGGCCTCAGCCGTGCGGGAGATATTGAAGTTGTGCTTTCGCAGGTGATAAAGCAGATACTCCCGCTCCATCTGGTCTAAAAAGCTCTCCACTTCTGGTGTATCAAAAAGGGCTTGTGGGATTGTCTCTCCTTCAGAAGTAGAAGGATTCACATATCGCCGCACATCGGCAGGAGTTATAGTTTTATCTGCAAAAATAGCCAAACGCTCCACAGCATTTCTGAGCTCTCGGATATTCCCATGCCAATCAAACCGACTAAGCTCTTGCAGAGCTGCTGGCGTAAAAGCTTTCGGAGGCATATTGTACTCCGCGATAATCTCCCTAAGAAAAGCTTCGGCCAAGATAGGAATGTCTTCTCGGCGTTCTCTCAGCGGCGGCACATGTATGATGACTACGCTAAGGCGATGATATAAATCATCCCTAAATCGTCCAGCGATGATTTCCTGGGGTAGGTTTTTATTCGTAGCGGCGATGATCCGAACATTTACAGATATATCTTTTTCTCCGCCCACGCGCCGTATTTTTCCTTCTTCAATGACACGCAGGACTTTCGCCTGAGCAGGGAGGGCCATGTCTCCAATTTCATCCAGAAATAGCGTCCCCCCGTGAGCCTCTTCAAAACGCCCGATACGCTGCTTGATGGCATGGGTAAAAGCCCCTTTCTCATGACCGAAAAGTTCACTCTCTATGAGCTCAGGTGGTATCGCTGCACAATTCACATCTACGAAACTCCCTTTGCTGCGCTGACTCTTGAGATGAATCCATCGGGCTACGAGCTCCTTTCCACTTCCACTGGGACCGGTAATGAGGACCCGCGTATCCAGCGGAGCTACTCGGTCTATCATCTCTCGGATGTGCTGGATAGCAGGCGAAATGCCCAGAATCTCTCGCACTCGGAAAGCTTTCTGAACGAGGGTCTTATTTTCTGAAACGAGCTTGCGTTTCTCAGAAGCGTTGCGAATCAGTATCTCCAGCCTGGGAAGGTCTAAGGGCTTCTCCATAAAGTCAAATGCCCCCATCTTCGTGGCAGCGACAGCTGTCTCTATGGTAGCGTGTCCAGAGAGCATGATAAACTCCGTCTCAGGTTTATGCTGGCGAGCCCAAGAGAGTAGCTCCATACCATCTTTCCCGGGCATACGCACATCACACAGCACGATATCAAAGTCCAGTCGCTCTAATAGCCTTTGGGCTTCCACCCCGTCCCGCGCCACCTCTACCGTGTGTCCATCGTAGGATAAAACCTCCGCCAAACTCACCCGAATCTCTGGATCATCATCCACTACCAGCAGCCGCGCCATTCTCAGACTGTGAGAAGTTCCTGCTCTTTGGCTTCTGATAGCTGGTCTATCCGAGAGATGTATTTATCTGTCAGTTTCTGCAAATCATCCTGCCCTTTACGAACCATATCTTCCGGGACGCCATTTTTGGTCAGCTTTCGCATCTCTTCTAAAATATCTCGGCGAATGTTACGAATGGCGACCCGCCCTTCTTCGGCTAAATCTTTGACCTGCTTGACGAAACGCTTACGCTGCTCTTCCGTCAATGATGGGAAGGTCACACGAACGGCTTTGCCTTCTGTGGCGACCGAAAGCCCGAGGTTTGCCTCAGCGATAGCCTTTTCTATGGGCTTAGCCATCTGCGGCTCAAATGGTTGCAAAAGTAGTGTGCGCGTATCCTGTACGCTAAAAGTCGCCACATGCTTAATCGGCGTAGGCGTGCCATAGTAATCTACTTTGAGGTGCTCGATCAGAGCTGGTGTGGCTTTCCCAGCCCGAATTTTGCCAAAAAGCTCATCATAGTGGGCGAGAGATTTTTTCATGTGCTCCTCTGCGTGGCTTAGGAGGGTCTGAATCTCTGGGGCCATGCAGCAAAGTTAGCCAAAAGCTGCTTCATAACCAGCCTTTCGCAGCACACAGGCAGGACACTTTCCGCAGCCGTAGCCCCACGGCTCCCTGTGGAATCTCTCGCCGAGGTAGCAGGTATGCGTTTCCTCAGCGATAAACTCTCTATAGCCCCGCTCAGCGGCATATTTCCACAGTCCTGCTTTATCGGTATAAAGGAAGGGCGCATGAATGCGCATGGTACGAGCGAGAGCCTCAGAGAGGGCTTTTTCCGCTGCGGCGATAAATGGTGCCCGACAATCTGGATACCCGCTGTAATCCACTTGACTCACGCCAATCACAAGTTCGGTCTCCCCCCGTTTGTACCCCCAAGCCGCAGCCGCTGTGAGGAAAAATAAGTTGCGCCCAGGTACAAATGTCGTCGGCAAACCTTCGGGATCGTATGATATGGGTTTTTCAGCCGTTAAGGAGGTTTCTATGGATAAACTCTGCCATAGCGGCCCCAGGTCTATCGTCTCATGTGGAATCCCGAAATGCCCCGCAATACGCCGAGCACAGGCTATCTCCACTTGATGACGCTGGCTGTATAAGAAAGATATGGCGTAAAACGGCGAAGACAAGTTTTCCATAGCCCATATAAGCGCAGTGGTAGAGTCCTGTCCGCCACTCAGTAGTACGATCGGCACCGAACGAAAGTACAATTATGGAGTATGAAGCCCGATATTTGGGTCATGCACATCCTGCTGTACTTCTCCTATGGCTATACAATCGCTGTATTTGCCCTCGCCTTATTCGCAATACGACGCTCGGGCTGGCATGGCTTTTTATTAGGTATCATAGTCCTGAGTGAGCTCTCACGACTGGGCCACCTGCTATTTCTCTCTCAAAACCCAAACTTACCATCTCCCGGCGGCACTGGTAGCTTCGCCCCGAACTACCTTGGGGTATATATTATATTCCTCAGTTCGCTCGCAAGTGGAGCAATGGGATTTATTGCCCATGAGAGAAAAATATCGCCCATTGGACTGTGGATAGCGGTATTGTGCGGCTTGGAGTTGGTCACGGCATTTTATTTATGGATCATAGCGTAGGGCTCTCTTTTAGCTCAGTAAAATAACCCTTCATAGAGAGACCGCCCTTCCACTATGATCAGAGTGTCACCCGAGCCCAATGATAAGTATCAGGCTGCCCTGAGAGATTTTCAGAATATATGTTGAAACGCAAAAAATGTCTGAGTTCCTTCACGGCTGCGAGCGACGTCCCAGCGGAGGATGGTGCTCTGATTCCAGGCGATGCGTAAGCCCCCCCCTGGCGAACCTATCCAGCCCTTTGTGGAGGCTTTCATTTGGCTGAGATGATCCCATACACTCCCCATATCATAGAACGCTACCGTACCAATCACCCAATCCTGTTTCAGAAGTCGGAAGCCATAAAGATGAGTACGCACTTCTAAGTTGGTCTGTGCAACGACAGGCGCAACGAAACGACTCTCCCGAAATCCCCGAATAGAGCGAGCCCCTCCTAAGACGAGAATCCCTCCGGCTTCCGCTTGACTGGAAATGTCGTACAGCTCTATGAAGTTGATGCGTGAGCCCCAGATATATCCGAAAGCAGACAATCCCGCCAAGGTCAAGCGCCCCCAGCGTCCCCAGCGTAGCGGCGTATGAAAGCCCACGGCTTGAATCATGACTTTATTTTGACGAAAATCGCCACCGAGCCAGGGCGCTTGTAGCTCATGCGAGTACTCTAAAAATACCCCATGAGTTGGGTCTGGCTCTAAATCGCGGGTATCATACATGACTGCCCAAGCCAGAATACTTGAGATCCACCAGCGGCGACTCTCCTCATAGCCGGTGAGATTGAGCTGCTCCCAGGTACCATCGGTCAGCTCTTCGTCTAAACGGGTGCGTCGCTGAATAGCCTCCACAGTTTGACCAGAGGGTCCTGCCACCTTGAAGCGCGTCCCTGCATGACTACGAAAGCGAGTAAGATCAACTTCATACCCTACAAATAGACGCAATCTCCCCCCTGCCAGCAATCTCTCAAATGCCACATTATACAGTTGGGACTCTAAAAGCATGCGCGTGTAGTTCTCATCGGTGTAATACTGCCCGTCCTGCCCCAGGAAAGCTTCGGCGAGCTTTTCTTCATAAGCTTTGACTGAACTAAACGTGCTGGGCGACTCATTGGGCATCCGAGGGGGAAGGCTAAGCGGTCGGAAAAGGTGTTTTCGCCCGATGCCCCAATACTGAGCATCAGGGTCTCGGATTATTTCAATATTCGCCCGCATGCGATAAGGCCCATCCCCTAAGAAAGGGGCATCATAGTTCCCCACCAGGTGATAGCGCGTATTCTGAAAAACAAAAACATTCATGTCTACGCGGTGCCGATACGGGCTGTACGCGAAAAAAGGGTCCTTGCGAGTCTTGTTGATGTACAAATACCCTTCTCCCCCTATCCCAAATCCCCGTATAGGGTCATACTCCCATCGAGGCAGACCCGTAATGAATGTACCCTCTCGCTTTTCCGCCAGCTCCATCGCATCCAGTCGCTTAGTAGGATGAATGAAAAAAGGCGGTGCTGGATAGGTATCTTGGACAGACATCGAAGGTCCTTCGGGGACTTCCTGGGCAAATAGCCGAGAGGTATAGGGTAGGTTCAAAACTACGAGGTACCGCAGTAGGCTTTTTACATAGGATGCTCTCAAGTACATTTCCCATAGGCTGTCTATTTGCTTGGGAAAAAAGCTGAAAACTGGTCTAAGTTTCATCTCCATGAAGTTTAGGCGTTTATATTTTCAAAAATGTGAAGCGCCTGAACTGAGCTCAGGCTTAGTCATAGCATAAAGGTACTTCCTGAAAGTTTAGAAGCCGTAAAGGCTACGCCGTGGAACGGGGCATTTTAGGTGCGAGACGGCGGGTGGGTCTGCCGCCCGAGATAGCGCATAAGAAGCCTCAGCATAGAGGGAAAGCGTTCGGTATAAAAGGCACGGACTGACACAGCACCGCAAAGGTAAGGGACCATTATGGAATCCTCCAAACTCACGGGACACAATACTGCAGCAGAAGGGCTTTCAGGCGCTCTCATGGTACAACCGTACAAGAGCTAACCTCTCACTAATCTGCCCTTTGAGAAAAAGACAAGTAGCGCGTCAGCTACTCTTAAAGCTACGAGACGAGAGGCTATGATCTACTCTTTATTTCTGACTTGAACTTTCAGAGATGCGTATGAGCAGGTATTTAGTGGAGTTGCCTTTGTATTTATCTACCTGAGCATTCTGTCCATTGAAGACAAGAATAAGTGCTCGTTTATCCCCTTTTACTCCGTAATAGGTCGGGGTAGCAGTCCAGAAGTAGGTTGCATACCCAAAACTAGAGAACTCTACGAGTTTATTTGACTCCAGGAATTTCAGAACAGGCGCTTTGATATTATGAGTAGTTGCTTTCCCTTCACATATATCTAAGAAGTCGATTGTATTAGTATACGGAGTCAAGGCAATCTCCCAAATTATACAGCCGTCAGGTGAAACCTCAATTTTTTTATCATTTAACACCTTTGAAGAAAGAGCCCATCCCGCACCTTGGGCTGGACACTTTTCACAGTATATTTCAGCATGAAATGCTTCTATTGAAGTTACACGCTTAAAGACCGCTGCGTATGCTTTTTCTGTTTTGATAGCACCAACTGGTTCGTAATAATTAGGATAATCTGGGCCTTGCTCCGATGAAGGAGTGCTTTTCAAATTGAAAACTCGTCCTCCTATTGAAAAGGTGTAATCATTTAGAGTTCCGTAGAACTTGTCCGGAAGGGATGGCTTTTCTTTCAATCCCTCTATAGGTACAAGAGATACCTCCCTGAAAGGCACAGCCAGTCGCTCAAAGTCAGCTTTAGTGATTAGTCTAAACGAAACCTGTGCGAACAGGCCACCGACCAAAAATAAGGCTATCCTATTCATAGGCTTGTTTATTTCCAGCGAATAAGTAAGTACGAAGATTGAGGGATATTCTGCTCTTGGTCGCTTGGGTTTAGCTTCTCTTTATACTCAACTATGCAGGCTTTGTCTTTACCCTTGACGTGATAGACAGCCGCAGGAGTTACTGACCTGACCACCTTCCCTTCGTTACTATCGATAATTCTGGCTCGGCTAAGGGAATCAGCAGCATTTATAGTCCGAGCCTGCCCGTCCCCAAGGTCTATGACGAGAATATTGGCAGGTAGGAACTCTATCTCGGGCATGGAAACTACATAACCTTTGGGAGAGACGAAGACCGGTCCAGAACCCGAAACGCCATAATAAGGCGCTCCTTGGTATAAGAGAGCGTTGACGAATCTAAACATCCCAAAAGAAGAGGTGCCTCTCACCTCTATAAACTTACCCTTGCTCGTCTTATAAAGCAGAGCTTCTGACCACGTAAGCCCCCTTGCATCATAATAGAAGTCTGACAGAAGGCTATCTGGAAGGATACCATCCATCAACTCAAACTTTTTACCATCTATTTCAAAAGTGTATTTGCTTAGGTCTACAGTACCACCCCTTTCTTGTATGAGTCTTGCCATCCCCCCAGAGTAGACTGAGGGATCTTGTAATATACCGATCACCTTTCTATTTTTAGACATATTTTTGCTAATATCAGTCACATTTGGGTTTTTTGCTGCATCTGACGGATGAATAAACGCTGTATCTTTTAGTTTATCAAAATCCTCCTGAGAAATGAAGCGAATAGCCATGGGCCCAACAAACTCCTCCTCTAACAGTGAAGATGTATCACCCTCTCTGGAACTTACGCCTTTACAGCTAAATAGAAGCGATCACTCCTGCGGCTATGAAACCGATATATAGTTTTTTTGACATGCGTCAAAGCTACATAATGTACCTCTAAGGATGAGGCTGAACACCCTCTTTTTCTGATTGTCTGCGCAGTAAGAACAGCTTTTCTCCTGGACGCTTTACCCAGTAATACCGGCGGGCATGATACTCCTGAATGTACGGGTCTGTACGTAGGGCTTCTTCTTCTTCGCTTAGGCGCTGTATCTCCTGCTCATAAAAGTCCAGCTGAGCCTTCATCTGGCGCAGCTGATCACTGAGCCTGTACTGCTGCCACCAACTGTAAGTATCTAAAAAGCCTATCCATGCCACTGCCAGTACAGTTATCCAGAGATAGAAGCTTCTAAGCCACCGCCACTTTGATTTAGAGCCCATATTGTGCGATTTCCCCCAGCTCTTCTTCTATGCGGAGAAGCTGATTATATTTAGCGATGCGATCCGTACGGGTCAATCCTCCTGTTTTTATCTGACCTGCATTTACGGCGACAGCTAAATCCGCAATGAAGGTATCTTCGGTTTCTCCACTGCGGTGGCTGACAATGGCCTTATATCCCGCCCGTTGTGCCATTTGGATAACATCCAGAGTTTCTGTGAGTGTGCCTATTTGATTGAGCTTGATAAGTATGGCGTTAGCGACACCGCTGCGGATACCTCGCAGAAGTCGCTCAGGATTTGTGACAAAGAGGTCATCGCCTACGATTTGCACCTTTTCCCGTAACCTTTTAGTCAGCTGTCCCCATCCCTCCCAGTCCTCTTCTGACAATGGGTCCTCTATGGAAAAAATAGGATATTGCTTCACCCAACTTTCCCACATCTCTATCATCTGCTCAGTGGAAAGGATGGCATTAGTAGATTTGAAACGGCGATATTTCTGAGTTTCTGGGTCGTGCCATTCTGTGGCTGCCACATCAAGGGCAATACTGATTTCCTTACCAGCTGTAAAACCTGCTTTCTCTATAGCCGATAAAATGAGCTCTATGGCTTCGGCATTATCTCTAAGGTTAGGGGCAAAACCGCCTTCATCTCCAACATTTGTAGACAAACCCTGGGATTTGAGGAGCTGCTTGAGAGATTGGGATACGGCAGAAGCCCATTCTAATGCTTCGCTCAGGGAGTGGGCTCCTATGGGCATTATCATAAACTCTTGAATGTCCAGAGGATTATCCGCATGCTTGCCTCCATTGAGAATATTCAGCATCGGTACGGGAAGCTTATGGGCGGCAGCTCCGCCTAAATACCGATACAAAGGCATTCCCGTGGCCTGAGCCGCTGCCCTTGCCACAGCCAGAGATACTGCTAACAAAGCGTTAGCTCCAAGTCGTGATTTATTCGGCGTACCGTCTAAATCCCTGAGCTTCATATCTATAAGGCGCTGCTCTAAGGCTGAGCTATCTGCGAGTGCAGGACGAATAACCTCATGAATGTAATCTACGGCGGTACGCACACCTTTCCCTCCATACCGAGGAGCCTCTGTATCGCGCAGCTCCCAAGCTTCATGTGAGCCTCTGGAAGCCCCGGAAGGCACCGCCGCTCGTCCGATATGGTCAGTATCTAAGATGACCTCCGCCTCCACAGTGGGAAATCCACGCGAGTCCAAAACCTCCCGAGCGCGTATATCCACTATCCATGGCATGCGCAAACCTACAAATCTACCCGCAGAAAAACTCGTAGCTTTGCCTGCATGGAGCAGACGCTGGGCCTCATCAAACCAGACGCCATAGCCGCTGGACATGCAGGCAAAATCATAGACCATATTCTCAAGGCAGGCTTTCAAATCCGAGGCCTTAAGATGATACACCTAAGCCGGACGCAAGCCGAAGCCTTCTACGCTGTACATCGGGAGAGGCCCTTTTTCGCTGACTTAGTGGAATTTATGACTTCGGGGCCCGTGATAGCTTTCGTTTTACAAAAGGAAAACGCTGTGACAGCATACCGCGAGCTTATGGGGGCCACCGACCCCGCCAAAGCCGCTCCGAATACCCTCCGCGCTCTATACGGACAAAACATAGAGCGGAATGCCGTTCACGGGTCTGATAGTGTAGAAAATGCTCAACGCGAAATCAGCTTCTTTTTCACGCAAGCCGAGCTAATTCCTGCTCAATCCCTTACTTTGTCCGTGGCATGAGTGTGTTTCCCGCCATACAGGAGCTCGGGCATCAACAAGTAGTTTTTGGCTACGATGAAGCGGTCGGTCTGCGTTGTATTATCGCCATACATGACACCACTCTGGGACCTGCGCTGGGGGGGGTTCGCTTCTGGCCTTATTCCTCTGAGGAAGAAGCGCTTACGGATGTACTCCGATTATCCCGAGGCATGACTTACAAGGCGGCTGTCAGCGGCCTGAACCTCGGAGGCGGGAAAGCCGTCATTATGGGCGATCCCCTTCGGATTAAGTCCGAAGCTCTGCTGCGCCGCTTCGGTCAGTTTGTAGAGAGCTTAGGCGGGCGGTATATTACCGCAGAGGATATGGGAGTTTCAGTTCGGGATATGGAATATATCCGCATGGAAACCTCCTACGTCACAGGTCTGCCGGAAGAGCTTGGAGGCAGTGGAGACCCCTCCCCCGTCACCGCTTATGGTGTATATCTTGGCATGAAAGCTGCATGGAAAAAGCTCACAGGTACCGATTCGCTCAAGGGGGTCAAAGTGTTAGTCCAGGGCTTAGGCAAAGTTGGTATGGCTCTGGTAGAGCGTCTTCGTGCTGAAAATGCCATCATTTATGCCACAGATTTATCGGCTAATCAGCTGGAGTATGCACAAGCCCAATTCGGGATTCAGCCCGTTTCGCCGGACTCATGGTTTATGCATCCCGTGGATATCCTCTCCCCCTGTGCTCGCGGCAGCATACTCAACTCTGAAACTATACCCCATTTACGCTGTGCGGTTGTTGCAGGGTCCGCCAATAATCAGTTAGCTGATGAAAAAGCCGATAGCTATCGCCTCGCTGATAGAGGTATTTTATATGCCCCTGATTTCCTCATCAATGCGGGCGGCCTCATCAATGTTTATACAGAGTTAGAAGGATATAGCCGAAAGCGCGCCTTGTCTCGTACGGAATACATCTATGAAGCCACCCTTCGGACATTCTCGGTGGCAGAGCAGCGGGGCATATCGCCCCATGAAGCGGCGATGCAACTGGCAGAGGAGCGCATCCGTTCCATATCTACCTTGCGCACCCGCACTTATCAATCTAACTTGTCTCTTTCTATTGTCTAAAATAATCCGCAAGAACCATGAACGAATACAGAACATCTGAATCCGAAGGAACCGCCAATTTACCAGAAGGTACTGCCCCCTTGGTAGTACCTAGGCATAAGATTCGTGTCAGAGTCATGCAGGCTATTTACGCTTATATCGTCAGTGAAACGCCTGCCGAAGAAGTGTATGCCCATCTATTAGAGGAGCTTTATGAAGCTGCACAAGCTGAGGCGCCCCAGAACGCCGACTTCCTGAAAGAGTTATTTTTCGGAGTCGTCCGCGAAATGCCCCAACTGCGAAGCCTCATAGAACAGCACCTTCGCGGTTGGACATGGGATAGGCTCTTCATGGTGGATAAGAGCATCCTCCTGTGCGGCACATATGAGATCACACACTTTCCTGACATCCCGCTGCGTGTAACCCTAAATGAATGGATAGAGATTTCTAAAATCTATGGCACGCCGCGCAGCCCGAGCTTCGTAAATGGTCTCTTAGACGCTATACGCCGCACGCTCTCTGGGGACGCTTCCAGCCTTGTTAGTCAAAAAGCGCTGTAGGCCGGCTCTATTTGTATGGCATATTTCTGAGGCGTAGCCTTGCTCTAAGGCTGCTTTGGCGGGCTTTCTGTGAAAGTAAAGGCAGACCAAAGCGGCGTGGTAATGTTTGTCTCAGCATAAGGAAGTTTTTTGCCAGAAGCTCAAATAACTAACAAATCCACATCTAAGGACTCCATTTGCAGGAGTCGGGCAAGGGTGTGGTTGGTCAGATGTCGTCCGTAGGCATACACGCCTGTTTTGAGCATATGCCCTGCAGCGAGAAGCGAACGAATGCCTCCATACTCACTCAGGCGTAGAAGCATCGGTAAAAGCACATTACTGAAAGCGATTGAAGCCGTTCGCGGCACTCGAGAAGGAATATTTGGCACACAGTAATGAATCACGCCATACTTAGTGAAAGTCGGAAGGTCATGGGTGGTCTGAACGCTCGTTTCTATATTCCCTCCCTGGTCGATGGCCACATCAATGATTACGCTTCCTTCGGCCATTGTCGCTACCATATCTGTGGTTACGACCATGTGGGCACGGGAACCTTTCCGATATAAAGCCCCGATGACGACATCCATTTGAGGAAGGAGCTGCTTGAGAAGCTCGGGTTGAATGAGCCCTGTGGCGATTGGATACCCTAAGGCAGACTTGAGTCGCTGGAGGCGATAAACCTCTTCATCCAGAACCGTGACAGAACATCCGAAACCCAAAGCAGCTCGGGCAGCATTGAGCGCTACCGTTCCAGCCCCTAATATAAGCACTTGAGCAGGTGGTACACCTGTGATTCCGCCTAAAAGCGTGGCTCGCCCTTGTTGAGCTAAAAGTCCCGCTGCTATCTGTATCGCCGCATAGCCAGCAATTTCGCTCATGATACGCATGATGGGCAGGCTACCATCCTTTGCTTGCAGAAACTCATAGCCAATAGCGATTACATTTTTCTCTAAAAGGGTACGAATATACTCAGCTTGAACAGAGCCCATGTGGACCGCTGAGAAAAGCACCTGCTTAGGATGGAGAAATGATAGTTCGCGTTCCGAAAGAGGAGCTATTTTGACAATACAATCAGAATGCTCATATACTTCCTCCGACGCATATACGATAGAGGCGCCCGCTTCTACATATTCTCTGTCAGAAAAGGAGGCATATTCCCCTGCACGATGTTCTAAAACCACCTCGTATCCCCTCGCTGTAAGGGTCGCCACTGCTGATGGTGTGAGCGGCACCCTGCGTTCTTGTAAATGTTTTTCTCGGGGGATACCTATTCGCAAGGAAGTTTGCCGCGTGGGAATGCGCTCGGTCTGTGCCTGCGGCTGAATAGACGGGAGAGCCCTTTTCCCCGCCATACCCTACTCTACACTCAATATCTCTACGCTATAAGTAAGCGACTTACCAGCCAGAGGATGATTAGCATCTATCCTTATGCTATTCTCGTCCACTTCTATGACATATGCATAGAGCTCCTCCCCCTCAGGAGTATGTAAGGTGAGAAGTTGTCCGGGTTGAATCCCTTCCCCCGCATCACCTGCGATTTGCTGACGACTCAACTGGAATACCCATTCATTCATGTAGGGACCGTAAGCTTCCTCAGGAGAAAGGGTAAAGGTTTTAGTTTCCCCAACTTCCATCTCTAAAATCGCTTCTTCAAAGGCTGGTAACACTTCTCCCTCACCAACAGTGAACTCTAAAGGGTCTTCGGTTTGATAGAGAAGCTGACCATTCTCATCAGACAAAGTGTAACGCAAACTTACTGTGCAGCCGGGCAGGACTCGCATATACGCCTAAGGTACGACTTCATTCTGAATGTTGAAGCGGCAGTTCAGGATGTGAAAAGGCTTTCTGAGTGTACCAATCTTTGTACATCACATACCGAGCCGCATATAGACTAATGCTCTCAATTTGCTCTGCGGAAAGGGGTTTGACAGCCCGAGCAGGCACGCCCGCGTACAGATAGCCTGACTCTAACTTCATACCCTGGGGAATGAGAGCCCCAGCTGCGATTAGGGTATCGTCAGGCACTTCTGCATGGTCTAAGATGATAGCCCCCATCCCCACAAGCACACGGCTACCTATAGTGCAACCATGAACAATAGCTCCATGTCCAATAGTCACATCATCACCTATCTTCAACGGTGCTTTTTGATAAGTACAGTGCAGGATAGCTCCATCTTGGATATTGGTGCGGTTACCTACTCGTATAGCATTTACATCTCCCCGAATAACGACATTATACCAAATGCTGCAAGCCGCTCCAATCACTACATCACCGATAAGTACGGCATTTTCCGCAATAAAGGTATCGGGACCGATTTGAGGAACTTTACCTAGTAGAGGGCGTATGATGGGCATCCTCAAAAGTAAGCTCTACTGTGTAACTCGCACACCTTTTCGCCTAGCTCCATAACAAATGAAATATCCCCATGTCCGGCGCTTGCCGCCAGCGAAGTTAGAGTAAGCATTATCAGGCGGTGGACTAAAGCCGCCGCTTCCTCCAAAAGCATTCCGCAGAACTTGGTCATAATAACGGGCAACCTCAACAGGTATGGTCATAATCTCAAGAGTGAGACTGTCCCCAACCCGTAGCTCATAGGGAAATTCAAAAACAATAGGGCGACCGTCTATATACCGATCATCAGAATATATCCAGTCTATGGCACGGTTGAAGAGGGTATCGTTTCTCCATACGCGAGCTCGGTAGGCGTTCTGCTCCGAAGGAGGGTCTTGGGCTACGGCTATGGCTCTATACCCTTCTGGTAAGACTCCGGATGCCGGACGCCATAATACAAATAGCGTATCTACCCCCACGGCTCGGGGCATGCGTGTAGTAGCGTAGATATTTTCCTCACCTATTCGTACGCGTAGGGTGTAGGTATGTCCCACCCGTGGCACAACTCGCCCGCCCACACGCACATATACAGTGTCACGCCACTGAAGCGTATCTACGGCTCCCGTCTCCACCTCCTCCAAGGTCACTATGGCCTCAGAGATGAATGGTGGGCGCCCCTCTTTGAAGTAGGGTATAGTTTGGGTAAGTTTGACAACGGCACTATCTTGGTCGTTGTAATAGGCTTCTATCACCCATTCGCCTGCATCTGCTGGAACATCCACATCTATCAGCCTAAGACAGCCTGTGTGAAGAGCTATGGAAGCGATTAGCAGAAAGCTCTTCCATGAACTCATGGACTATAAAACAAAAATACTCTGTTATCAGCACAGCCTGAGATGGAGTAACCAGCTGCATAGTGATGTCAGACCTCTGAGGGGCTCCCTCCATTACGATCATTATATTTATCTGTACATGCAAATCAGCCTATCCTCACCGCATCACCACAAACGCCCCCCAGTAGTAGGGCTCTGGGTGCTTCGCCCGAAAAGTTCGTAGCGTGCGATTGAATATTTCATCCACTTTCTCACCCCGCTTCCGTTTCACCCAGTTCCGGTAAAAGCTGAGCATGAGCTCTCTCGTGGCTTCATCATCCACCTGCCATAGGGCAGCTATAACCCACCGTGCCCCCGCCTCTAGAAACGCACGCTGAAGTCCATACAGCCCTTCCCCTCGCACTTCGCCGAGACCCGTCTCACAAGCAGAAAGCACCACCAGCTCCGTACCGAGAAGATTCAGGTTAGAGGCCTCCTGGGCTGTGAGGCGTCCATCGTCTACACCCAGAGGTGGAAACAAGCTATCCCACACCACTGCTTGTGCCAACAGCAGCCCACCGGCCAAC
>JANWXY010000068.1 GCA_025057135.1 Bacteroidia bacterium
GAGCCTGCGGCTCGCCCCCCCTGCAAAATCCCACCACCTCTCAGTGCAGAATCGTCACCTGAAAAGCTGACCGCCCCAAAGCGCTTTCTACTCGCATCAGATAAGTGCCCGTCGGTACATCATGTACATCTAAGCTGATGCGCGACTCCCCGGCAGATATGGGTTGAGGGGGCCATACTTTCACGAGACGCCCATCCATAGTGTACAGGTACGCCCGCACTTCCGTGGGCTGCCGACTGTCAAATCGCAGATGGAAGCAGTCGGTCGTCGGGTTCGGATAAGGGGTCATGATCTTTTGGGCGTTGCTGTGAATCCATACGCCAGTGGTGATGTCTTGGGAATACACTATCGGGAAGAGAACCCAGTTAAGCCCATCTTTTATAGGGGCAGAAACGTGGGTAGGTATCCAGTCTGGGAGGGTTGGGTTGATAGAAGATAGCTGATTGAAGTAGTTTCCATTAGAGGTATCATATATTGCCCAGCTTAGTAAGCTGCGTCCGATCAGGGCAGTGTCGCCTGTAAAGCAGGGATGCTGAGAGAGAGGTACAGAAGGAGGGTCAAAAGCGCTAAAACTAGGGCCTATGAAGTAGTACAGAGTGTCTGAAAGATAATAGTTCCTGAGATTATATCGCTCACTGCCTAAGACGACATAATAGGAGGCGCTATCTGTGATGTCCAGAGGCGTAGAGAAATAAGCAAAATCAAAGATTTCTATTAGTTGACCATTCTGAGGCGAAGGACACTGGGGACCAGTTTCATTCAGTAGGATGTTTGCCAGTCGCACATCACCTATGGTCTTAGAGGTGGAGCGGATAGCTGTATTGGATGGGATGGTGCCCGGCTTTGAACTGGAATAGAATGGGGTGCTCCATGTGTATGGGCGGACCTGACGCAGTTGATAAAACAGGGTATATCCTCCATCCCCTAAGCTATCAGGTGTAGGAGCGGAAAGGGTAGGTGAGCAGCCATTTCCCGAGCCGAAATTCAGAATAAGAGCAGCGACGCCTTTTATAGATACCGTGCGATTGGTACCATTGAGATCAGGAGAGATGTCATATCGCTCGGCGATAGTGCCATCTGTGTAAAGGAAAAGCGGAGCACTTATCTCCGCTACTTGGAATCGTTCATTACTTTCCCCCAAAAATGCTAACGCCACTTGTAAGGAGTCAAAAAATGTCCCTACACATGCGGCTGGGGGGTTTGTTCGCGTATTAGGACCTGTCCCATTACTAATTAGGGTGTCTCCGGCGTAGTCTGGGTCATTTGTAGTACTAGGTACAATCGCATAATCTTGATTAGGCAAGAGCCAGCCAAGACTTTGGGTGCGAAGGGCTGCGCCGTTGTAGGTGAGGGGGATTTTTCGCATCGGCCTGTTTAGTCTGAGTTGAAGATTGTTCAGGTTGATTTGTTGAGCCCATAGAAGGGCAAACGTTCCGAGACAGGTTAGCGTTTTCATACCAAGTCAAAGGTACGCTTTATCACCCAATCCCTCAAACGATCCTAACAATAGTTAGAATTTAGTCATTCGTATCCACATCATCTCTCCAATCCACGTGAAGAAAGCGAGCGGTATGCCTTTCCGCCAGGCCATAGCCAAAACCTGGTCGGGGCGCCACCGAGGCCATGCCCATCGGAGAATCATCTGAAGGAGCACTAATCCAGGCACACTTACCCAAAGGGTTCCTCCCAGAAATACGTAAGCTATCCAAAAGGCTTGAAGTAGCATGAGGATGTATTCTGCCAGCATAAAAAGAGCAAATCGGAATCCACTGTACTCTGTTAGTGTGCCAGCGACGAGTTCTGACTCAGTTTCGGGTAGGTCAAAGGGGGCTCTGTGAGCGATCATCACCCCTGTGCTGAACCACACTATCCCCGCTATTGTCATAAAAGGGCTTTGAAAAATACCCCATAAGTGGTGCTGATGAGTGACGATAGTGGCAAACGACAGAGTTTTATAGTGTGTGATGACAGTGAGTAAGAGTAGGCCTAATATAAGTTCGTATGCTAAAAGTGACACAAGTAGGCGATAAGCCCCTAATAGAGCATATTTACTGCCGCTGGACCACCCACCTAAAAAGACCGCTACCGCTTCTATTGAGAGGATGCTCACGGCTAACCACAGCGCATAGTCATGGTCTGCATGAGTCTTTGTGAGGGGTACAAAGGCGAGCGTTCCAACTACGGCCAGTAGAGCAAGCGCAGGCGCAAATAAAAAAGTCTGTTTGACAGCGGTAGCTGGGAGGTTTTCTGTTTTTCGAAGAAGCTTGAGGATATCCGCTATAGGCTGGCCCAGACCGTATATGCCAGTCTCCATGGGACCCTGCCTGTCCTGTATCCAGGCGGCAAGCTTTCGCTCAACATACACTGCGAGCAGACCGTATAGAAGGGTACCTCCGATAACTAATACGCTATCCACCTTTTTGTAGGAAAGCCCGAAAAGTATCTCCGCGCAAGCCGAGACGCATAGTTTCTACACTGAGGATGTCCTCAGGGGCGACATTCCCGAGATTGACATTAGAGCCAAAGCGGCGAATGAACCAGGCTTGCTGATTGCGTTGGGGGGCTTCAAAAATTAGACGCTCAACAGGAATCGCATGTACAACTTCTTCTACTAAGCCTTCCCGAAGCTCCCCTGATGCACGATACATGCCGACTGTGCCACTCTCACGAGCTTCGGCGATGACCCACACAGAGCCAGCCTCTAACTCCGCCTGAATAAGCTCTATCCAGCGAAAAGGCGGTAGAACCTTAGTAGCATCTTTGCTACCTACCTCTGAGAGTACCATGTAGCCCCGTCGGCGAAAATCTTCTATCCATCGCAGCTTTTCTTCATGAGGCACCTCTATACTACCATCTGAAACTTCTACCACAGAGAGCTGGTATCTCTCTATGAGCCGATAAAAGTTGTCCTGAGCCCCTCGGACATAATGAGCCTCCCATAGAGTTCCTCCGAAATAAGGTTGTATGGCAGCTTCACGGTACAGACGGAGTTTCTCTTCCAGCATGCCTGTAACGAATGCCGTTGTCCACCCCAGTTTGACGAAGTCTATGTAGGGTGCAGCTACCATTATGAGGTCCTGTACGGCATGCAGCCCCAGCCCTTTGTCCATAACCATGGTGACTCCTTCGGCGCGGGGCTTTTGGGTACGGTGGGGGAGGTCAGGCAGAGGAAAGTTGGCCATGATTGTATCGACGGAGAAGGGAATAAAACGGTGTAGGCAGCGCTATACCTTGGGTGAGCTTGAGAAAAAGCTCTACTTGTGTTGGTGCGCTTATGAGAGCTAACTCCAAGCTAATCAGAGCGGCATCATAAGCGCGGTTTTGAACTGAAAGGGCAGCGTGCCAGTAGAAAATCGGTGCAGAGGGTTTGAAGTCACTCAGTCTGAGAGCATATTCCACAAGCCGAAGCGCAAAAACCTTGTACCCCGCAGAAAAAACGGCTTCTATCCAATGCAGCCAAGCTGAGGGCTGCTGAGCAAAGTGCTTGGCGCCATATCGGAGGAGCTTCTGGAGGGTCCCTATGTCGCGCGTGATCAGCGCCCCAACAAACAGGCGTCCTATGGCATTGATGCGGTGTTTGGGGTGCTTGATGAGTGTGCGATAATGCATGGTAGCTTGATCATACTGCCGCCTTTGCCAATAGTAATCCGCTATTTGCTTGCGCACCTGGGGTATATGTAAGCCGACTTTGCAGAGCTTCTCTGCGTAAAGCTGGGCTCCATCAAGGTCGTTTTGCGAAAGGTAATACCCAAGAAGTTTAGACATGATGTAGGGCTTCGTAGGCTTGTAATGTCGTGCCCATAGCCATGCCCGATAAGCTTCGTTGGATTGATGATGAGCCTCATGCCAGAGAGCTTTTAGGCTGTACAACTCTGCGTATAAGATGGGAGAGTTTAGTGTATGCGTTTCTAAAAGCTGCTCGGCTTCTTGTAAAGCTTGCAAAGCTTGGGCATACGACAGCTTATATAAGTATAGGCGAGCTAAACCGAGCCAGAGTGAGGGTTCCGTGGGGTATTCCCAGAGTTCTTTATGGAAAGCATGTATCCCAGCGTCATATTTTCCCATGGTTTTGTAAGCGAGAGCGAGGTTTCGCGTTATCGTGAGCTTTTGCTTTGACGGGGCGAGTCGCCAGCTTGTCCAGAAGAAGGATATAGCTGCTTCTGGGATTCCATGCAAGAGGAGGATTTCTGCCAGCAGTTGGGCGCCCCAGCTTTTTTCTGCATCTTCGGAAGCCTCATCCCACCAGAGCTCAAAAAGCCATGAAGCCACATCCGAGCGCCCGGCTGCTACACTAACTTCTACTAAGTGTTCATATACTTCCGCAGACAGGGCCATCTGCTCAAATGCTTGCATGCCTTGGACATATGCTTCTAAGTTCCGTCCTTCGGCGTAGGCCAGCAAGCTACGCCACCAGAGCGGTTGTGCCCAGTCTGGATATAAATAGGTCGCATGTTCTATGACAGTGCGGGCAGCTTGGAAGTCTTCACAGTCCATATACCAGTCAAAGAGTTCCTTCAATTCGCTTTGGGCATAATAGCCCAGCTTCCCTGCTCGGTCCTCTGACTCATAACGCTCTCTTAGACCTTCTATGTCCACCTCATCTTCATCATGCCAGAACATGCTACTAAGATAGGGGTTTTGCGTTGAGGTGATGATTTACGACTAAGGGAGCACCAGAAAGCGCTGATTCTCAGCTTCTCCCTGCGCCCCTGTCCATCGGAGAATATATGCTCCAGGGGCGAGGGTATGCCTCCACTCAATACTAAGGGCGTCCGCATACATTTCATGTAATACCCGCCCGTGTAAATCATAAATCGCCACATGCCCCTCAGAGGGTAGTCCTATTGTGAGTGTCTCTCCGAGGCGGAGGGGATTGGGATAGATAAATAATGAAGGACTCCTTGTTTCTGATGAGCGTACTCCGAGAGTAATATCGCGTTGGACAGAGCTCACTACCCTTAGTATCCAATAGTTTGGGTCTATTTGAATGCCCCTTACTGTGCCGATGCCTGCTACCGAAAAAGCCTGAGAGGGCTGTGAGATAAATAATCGTAGGAGGGTATCTGGGCGTCCCTGTCGCTGTACAGACACTTCTACGGGCGTAGAGAAGTAGGGTACGCTACTACTTTGGCTGCCTTGCTGAGACAGTATGAGCCATAAATTCCCATTTACTTCATTCCATCGGGCGGATAAAATGATATGCCCTTCCCCATAGTACCACTGCTGAAAAAAGTCTGCCCAGCTTTGCCCCGTAGCAGCTTCTAATACATTGCGGAAATCTCCCAACCAAGCATTCCCCTCTCCATACATGGAGAGATAATGCCTCAGAATGGCGAAAAATACCGAGTCATTTTGTAGGCGAAAGCGAATCATATGGAGGAGGTAGGCGCCTTTATTGTAGCTTAGACGGCTAGAGAAGATATCCGCATCGTCCAAGGTATCTGAGACATGGACACTACCATCTGGCTCGCTAACGACGTAATCGTGCGCGTCTATGAGCCAGCTTCTCGCCTGAGAGGGCGTCCCAAGGGCTTGAAGAGCGATATACTCGCCATAAGTAGCGAAGCCTTCATTGAGCCAGATGTCCTGCCAGCTTCCACACGTAGCCCAATCTCCAAACCACTGATGGGCTAACTCATGAGCTGTAAGAAGGAAGGTAAAGAATCCCTGCGTTGTCATCGTTTGATGTTCCATGCCTCCTGAGAAGGGGGCCATCATATGTCCATATTTCTCCCGCCAAAAAGGATACGGCCCGAACCGAATAGAAAACTCTCGTAAAAGAGCGGCAGTAGTGTCTATCTCCCCTTTGAATGTGGGGAGGGTTTGAGGGTTATTATAGATGTAGTTTTGCACCAATACGGGCCGGGAGACCCCTGGTATCTGCGCATAAAAGCTATAATCCACATATTCCGCTACGGCAAAAGCTACTAAATAATATACGATGGGGTAACGGCTTTTCCACCGAAAACGCACTCGCGTGCTGGATAGAGTATCTATCCCCTCCAAGCGTCCTACTGCCCCTGCGCGCGTTCCCATCGGTACGCTCAGGAATGTCCAGACGGAGTCTGCTTTATCCGACAGAATCTGCTTAGTAGGCCACCAGCTTAGAGCGCCGAAAGGCTGAGACAATGTCCATGTAACTTGATTTCCCCAGCTGGGAGATTGCCGGTTAAATATCCCGGATAGGCTACTTTGGCTATTTGGAGGAGTGCCGCGATAATGCACTACCGCCTCTAAGAGTGTGCCCTGGGTTGGCTGGGGATTTAGAGGGATACGGATGGTATGCCCTCGGCGTAGGAAGTTGAGCTTCTGCCCATTTACTACCACAGAATCTACTGTGAGCGCGCTATGAAGCTCAAAAGTCAGTGTATCTAATGACGGAGCCGTTACCACCAATCTCGTCAGCACCCATGAGGGACCGATTTGGGTAGAGGTATGGGTCACTTGGAGATTCAGCCACCAGAACCTGACGTCATATTTATTTAGGAGGAGGCGGGTAGCCATATCTTGCTGAGCCCATAAAAAGCTTATCAGCCATATTGCTGTTGTAAAGCGCATACAAGTCAAAGTAAAGCATAAATCAAGACTGCACCTGAGATGAGCGTTGTTGATAGTATTCGCAGATGTCTGTGAAGAGGCATTCGCTGCAGGCGGGCTTGCGAGCTGTGCAGTGGTATCGTCCAAAAAGTATGAGCCAGTGATGTGCCCGTCCCAAATAGGTCGGGGGAATGATACGAGTGAGCTCTGCCTCCACCTTCTCAGGAGTATTCCCTGAAGCTAAACCTAATCGCCGACTGACACGGAATACGTGGGTATCCACAGCAATCACCTGAGCCTCCCAGAGCACTGAGGCTATGACATTGGCGCTTTTGCGTCCGATGCCGGGAAGCTTTTGGAGCTCCTCAGGGGTTTGAGGAAGTTCGCCTCCGTATCTTTCTATCACAGCTCGGGCTAACTCCACCAGGCGATGCGCCTTGCTATTGGGATAGGAGATGTTTTTGATGTAAGAATACACTTCTTCAGGCGTTGCTTTGGCCAGAGCTTCAAAGTTGGGGAATCTTTCAAAAAATATCGGAGTAGTCTGATTGACCCGAACATCGGTGCATTGGGCTGATAGCACGACCGCTACGGCGAGCTGATAGGGGGTTTCATAGTTCAGCTCGGTGGTGACCGCGCCGTATTTAGCTTCTAAACTGGGCAGAATACGAGCGATTTTTTCCGCAGGTGAGAGCCCCATGGTACAAAGCTGCGCAATTTCAATCCAGCCGCACGGAGTTAGGCGATAGGAGAGAGCGAGTGACGCTGCGATAGTTCATCGCTGGATAAAGGCTGCCTCAGGGGACAGCGTCTGCGCGGAAAGGCTATCTGGCATCTTTTGAAAGGACCGCAGGAGACTCGGCAGTTCTCTCAATGAGCGGCGGAGTTCCTCTGGGGTGCGAGCCTCCATTAAGGAGAGGCGAAGTGCCTTTGCATGCGGAAGCCCTCGGAAGTAGCCTGTATAATGCTTTCGCAGCTCTAATACGATTTTCTGCGGAGGCTCTGGCAGGAGCCTCAGAGCATAAGCGAGATGCTTTTCTATCATTTCTATGCGCTCTTCCAGTGTGGGGGGCGGCAGCAGCTGCCCAGTTTTGAAAAAGTGTTTTATTTCCTGAAAAATCCATGGATACCCTATGGCTGCTCGTCCTATCATGAGGGCGTCTGGTTTATAGGTGTGATAAAAGTTCCAGGCAGTCTGCGGGGAGTCTATGTCGCCATTTCCAATAATCGGTATGTGAATAGTAGGGTCGGCTTTGAGCATGCCTATCCACTCCCAGCGGGCTTGACCTGAGTAGCCGTCGGCGCGAGTGCGCGCATGTACAGCTAAGGCGGTGATACCGACCGCTTGCAAACGATGGGCAACTTCCACGATGCGAATAGAAGAGACATCCCATCCCAAGCGAGTTTTTACAGTTACGGGGAGGCTTGTGTGCTGAACTATCTCGTAGGTCAGGCGCTCCATCCGATCAATGTCTCTCAAAATCCCTGCGCCGGCGCCTTTACACACTACTTTGCTGACAGGGCATCCGTAGTTGATGTCCAGCCAGTCGGGTGAGACTTTTTCTATCAGGCGGGCAGCGTCCCGCATAGAGTCTATTTCGCCTCCGAAAATCTGTATGCCTACCGGTCGCTCTTCATCCCAAATCTGGGCTTTTTGCCAGCTTTTTTCTATCTGGCGTATGAGGGCTTCGCTGGAAATAAACTCCGTAACGACTGCATCTGCGCCCATTTCCCGACACAATCGCCTAAAGGCAGCATCGCTTACATCCTCCATCGGCGCCAAAAAGAGCGGAGGGAGTTCTCCGGACCATTTCACCTGACCGATTTGCACAGAGGCAAATATATTTGCTGCGTGGCGCTCGCCTTGTACAATACGCTCTCTCGCCGTAAAGAGCTTTTTACCCCACTGCATCCCCCATATGTCGGTATGTATGTATGTGGCCCTACAGTGTATGGAGACCCTCATTTAGGGCATGCACGCGCCGCTGTGACGTTTGATGTGCTTTACCGATACCTTCGCTATCTCGGCTATCGGGTGCGTTATGTGCGAAATATCACGGATGTCGGGCATTTAGAGGGTGATGCAGATGAAGGAGAAGATAAAATCCTCAAAAAGGCCCGTTTAGAAAAAGTAGAGCCCATAGAGGTGGCCCAGCGTTATACGGCGCTCTATCATCGGGCGATGGATGCTCTGAACGTTCTGCGTCCTTCCATTGAACCCACGGCGACAGGCCATATTCCCCAACAGATACAAATGATAGAGCGGATCCTGGCGGCAGGCTACGCTTACGTGGTGAATGGCTCAGTTTATCTGGATGTGGAAAAATATCGCCGAGATTTTGCCTATGGGGTGCTTTCTGGGCGAAATATAGAAGAGCTTCTGGCTGGGACTCGCGAGTTAGAAGGGCAGTCTGAGAAAAAAAATCCGTGGGACTTTGCTCTATGGAAACGAGCAGAGCCCACGCACCTTATGCAGTGGGACTCGCCATGGGGGCGCGGGTATCCGGGATGGCATATCGAATGTTCGGCGATGAGTACCCATTATTTAGGAGTGCCTTTTGATATTCATGGGGGGGGCATAGACCTTATTTTTCCTCATCATGAAGCGGAGATAGCTCAGGCGCACGCCTGCTTTGGGGAAGCGGCTCACCACCAGGCCCGCTTTTGGGTCCATAACAATCTGGTGACCATAGAGGGACAGAAAATGAGTAAGTCTCTTGGTAACTTCATTACTGTGGAGGAGGTCTTCACAGGGCATCATCCGAAGCTCACTCGCGGATATCCCCCGATGGCGTTGCGCTTTTTGATTTTGCAAGCGCATTATCGCAGTACGCTGGATTTTTCTGAGGAGGCGCTCGCCGCAGCCTATAAGGCCTACCTTCGCCTGATCAGCGCTTATCAGCGCCTCTCTCAGCTCGTGTCCCATCCGTACTCCACCTATTCGGTACAGGCTTGGCGGGAGAGGGTCTTTTCAGCGCTAAACGATGACCTCAACACAGCCGCAGCGCTGGCATTATTTTTTGAACAGATAGAGGATATCATAAGGCTCTACCGAAACGAAATCCATCTCTCTGGTGAGGACTTGGAGACTTTGCGCAACACGTGGAAGGAGGTTTTATTTGATATTTTAGGGCTTCGTCCCATAGAAGCCGTACAGCGCGAAAAATGGGACAGGCTCGTAGACTTTCTTGTTCGACTGCGCCGTCAAGCTCGCTCAGAGAAAAACTATATGCTGGCGGACATTCTGCGAAATGAACTCCGAGCTGTGGGAGTGAAGCTATTAGATTTTCCGGATGAAACACTATGGGAGCTGAGCGAATGAAAAGGTTCATAAAAGGGGTACCTCTTTTATTCACCTTTCTCAGCGCCCAGGACCTTTCTATCACTACGGGCGTGGTAGGCAAGGATGCACGTTTCCTCTTAGAACGGCCTTCTGCAACTTATTTAGACTCCCTACGGAAAGCAGCCCGAGCGGGGCAACCTTCCGCGCAAATGGCGATGGTGGAGTATTTTCAGCTCGTAGATTTGAAGCCTGACAGTGCCCGTTTGTACCTGCATATGGCTGTCAAAGCCGGAGTACCAGAAGCCCAGTACCTCCTGGGTGTAATGTACCTACGAGGGGTAGAAGGTCCAAAGCGCCCTGCGGAGGGGCGTCGCCTCCTTGAACAAGCAGCCGCTCAGAATCATATCTTGGCTATGCGCGTGCTGTATGAAGTGTTAGAACCGCCTGATAGCCTTTCCCCTCTGTATGTCAAGGTTTTACCTCACGATGCGACTCAAGCTTTTCGGTATGCTCTCAGGGCTGCAGAACTCGGCGATGCTCCGTCTATGGTGAAGGTTTCGCGGTATTATGCCACTGGTAAGGGTACGACTCAAAATGACTCTTTAGCCGAAAACTGGCTGTTGAAAGCTGCTGAAAAGGGGTACCTGCCCGCTTTTACCTTGTTGGCAGAATGGTATACCAGTTCCAAAGCATGGAATGAGGAGAAGGCGCGGTTCTGGGCTCAGCGCGTGCTCAGTAACGAGTATGCGCCTGCTGAAGACCAGATACGCGCTCGCGTCGCTTTATACTATGCGGAAAACTTTCCCAGTTGGATGAGCTGGTTTAGACAGTGGCTAATCTTACCGCCTCAAATGACGCAGAGCTTCCCCTAAGGTTTTACTTTCATCATTCCAGAAGGGCTTACTGTATAGGTGGCTTTGTGGCAAATCCCGGAGATGCGAAAGAAGCTCCTGAGGTGTAGAATAAAATATGCTGGCGTCCCTCAGGTCTTCTTCTTCGGCAAAGGCGCTGTGGAGCAGCAGAGGCTTCCTATGGATGAAAGCTAAAGAAAAGCCGCCAGTGATCTGATAACTTAGGTATTTGGGGAAATAAGGCATGCCCGGGTGTATGAGTGGGAGTATGGCTTCACACAGGCGCAGGTAAGCGTGATACTCGGGGAAAGAGAGACCTTCGGGGAAGTATAGAAAGTACTCCAAGAGGTTATAGCGGAGCAGTTGGGTCTTGATAGTTTTCCAGTCGCTGTACGAGGCATGAGCGGGTCCGAGCAGGAGGAAGCGCCATTCCGGAGGTGGGCGGTGAATCGCCAAAGCTTCTATTAGGTCATCATAGGCTCGGCGTTTGCGTTCTATGCGGCCAGGTATGGCGAACCAGCGCTGCTGAGGCGGCTTTGGAATAGAAGGTATCTGCTCCCAGAATGAGGGGGGGAGGCTGTGAAGATAGAGCGTATAGGCTTTTTTTCTCCAGAAGAAAGGAAGGTTGTGACGCAGTTTTTCTCGTAGTACGAAAAAGACTTTCATGCGGGCTGCTATACGCCATCCTGTGTAGCTAAGGCGAGAGAGCTTCGCTGTATCGTGAATAATACCAAACTGTGGGATACCTCGCGCCTCCAAGGCTATACCTAAGGCGAAGCGTCCATAAGCAGTATTGTGAAAAATAGCATCCATATGATGAGCCTTAGCCCATGTTACTAACGCAGACGGTGTGGAGGGCAGCGCCAAGAAGCCTTCTACTTCTCTCAGAGACTCGTATAAACCTTGCAAGTTAGAGGGCGCCGCAACAAATACGCTTATCTCCTGAGCCTGTGCATACGATATAAAGCTGAGCAGAGTTTCATGGTGATTAGATGAAGTTTCTACGCATAATAGACGCATGATGGACTACAACGAGAAAAACTCTTCTACCAAAGCATGAGCTTTATCCGCCTGAGCTCTGGGCACCCAGAGCCTCATAGGCCCTAAGGCAGAGTTAGCCGGTGTGCTTGAAAGCATGCCTACACCAAAAATCGCATGCGTGTGTTCATTTTCTACCCATGTTTTTACTCCTGCCCCCTCTAAATAGCTACGCAATAGGGCTATCCATAGCCCCTCTGAGGATTCTACCATGACGACCCAATCTCTCATGGCACAATAAATACCGTATCGGTACGAACACGATTACTTTCGTGTCCGGCTCGGTCCTTTAGATAGATTTCAAAGGCGATAGGTTCCGCAGAGGCATTTGGATTGGTACGAGCTACGCCGGGTAGGGTGATTTCTATAGTTCCTTGAATAGACTGAGCTGAGCCCTCATACAAGCGAGGCATATTGTATCTGAGGATTCCGTCGTAGCCTGGAGGAAAAAGCGTGCTATCTCGTAAGTCTATCAAAAAGAGGTCAGGCGCTCCGTCTGGCTGCCCTCCTACATCCCCATCTCCATCCCGGTAGCGTATAACTATCAATAGCGAACCAAACTCCTGTACTTGCTGGGGCGTTATGCGGACAAACTCTATCTCAGGCGTTATGGAAAATATGATAGGATCACGCTTACACGAAACGAAAGCCAA
>JANWXY010000075.1 GCA_025057135.1 Bacteroidia bacterium
GCCAGCGCCAATGGCGCTGGCGCGCCCCCACACTAATCCCCTCCCCCCGGACACAACACCACCCAGAGCGAGTGTCCCCACCCCTTACGCTTCTACGATGACCGCCTCTCCTTCTTTAGGTCTCTCTTATGAGATATCTGAGTTTTTCCGGCGGTTCTTTTTCTGTGAGTATCTGCACCAGTTTGTACAAAATGGGAAATTCTGGGGTGACTCTCTCTTGCAGGCTTTGCGCGGCGTGATATCCCTCTACAACCATACCAACTCGGGCTAAGGCGCTTCGTATAGGATACCCCTGAGCAAGGTATTGACCAAAACGCTGATTACGACTCTGCGTACCGAATGCCGTAACTAAAAAATCCCCAGCCCATGGAGGGGTGAGAAAGTCTATTTTCTCTTGAGGCGCCCATGATCCGATAATCCATTCCAGCTCTCTGAGCATATAGGCGGCAAGAGCTGCACGGACATTATCCCCGAGGAGGCTTACCGCACCGATGCCGATCGCATATACATTTTTCAATACGCCTACCCACTCTAAGGCATTGATGGACTTGGTCGGTAAAAGGTAGAAGTATTCAGTTTGAAGGGTCTCCTGCGCTAATCTGCTCAGCTCTTCATCTTGGGTACCAAGTCCCACCCAAGTCGGGCGATGCTGAATCACTTCTTCGGCGTAGCTTGGCCCACTGAGCACAGCAAAACGAGTGATGCCACGTAGGCGGAGGTATTCCGTGGGACGCAAGCTGCTTTCTGGTAGCAATCCCTTTGTCGCAGATATCCATGGTTTGCGTAGAGGGAGGTCTGCCTGGGATAGGACGCTGCTTATGTAGCGCGAGGGTAGAGCCAAGAGAAGTACTTCCGCCTCTTTTAGTACAAAGCGAATATCTGTCGTGATTGCTTCAATCTGATGAAGAGGATAGGCGTGATCTGGGAAGATGTTCGGATGTCGTCCTTTTTCTTGTAGGGCGATGGCGATATCCTCCTCATGAACCCACCACACCAGATGATGCCCCTTTTGACAAATGGTCTCTGCAAGGGCACATCCCCAACTTCCAGCTCCTACGAGGCCTATTCTCATGATTTGTGGCGAATATCTACGCGCATACTATCTGCTAATCGTTCTTGGAGAAGCTCGTAAGGTCCGCTGATTATTTGAGCTCCTTCTTTGATGTCCCCCTCTATCTCTACAAACTGCTCATCTGCGAAACTGCTCCTCACCTTGCGCTCCAAAGCGTAACCATTCACCACTTCATACACAACCTCTTGACCCTGCCTAAGAACAATCGCTTGAAGCGGAACGGTCAAGACATTTTCCCGTTTCTCATAAAACACTCTAACTAAGGCGCTCATCTCTGGACGCAAAGGGTACTTTCGTGCATTATATCCTGCGGTATCTATGGCGATCCGAACCAGATAGGTGCTTACTTGCTCCCCAGTTATCGCACTGGCAGCTTCATTCTGGGTGACTTTGCCTGAGCTATAACCTATCTGCTGCACATACCCACGTAACTTGAGTTCAGGATAGGCTTGGACCTCAATCGCAGCTGAGTCTCCGACGTGTAGACGGACAACATCATTTTCAGAGACTTGCATCTCTACCAAAAATCGACTCAGGTCGGCGATGCGAATGCTTTCTGTGCCTGCCATCTGACCGACGCCAACTACTCGCTGTCCTGTGCGTACCATGAGACGGGTAACCACGCCATTCATGGAAGCATATACGGATGTCCTTTGGTAGTCTATTTGAGCCCGACTAAGATTTGCTTCCATGCTGCGGATTCGGTGGAATGCGGCTTTCACGGAATTCTCCGCACTGAGTAGCTGAGCATGTGCTATTTGAAAACGCAGGCGGGCTGCATCCCATTCTGCATCGGAGAGTGCCCGTCCTTCGTACAGTCGCCGAGCGCGCTCATAAGATAGAGACTCTTGAACGAAGGCTGACCTTTGCTGAATCAGAGAGGCCTGAGCGGCTGCGTATTGAGCTTTCGCTTCCTCCAGTCCAGCTTGCATTTGGAGTAGGGCGGTTCGGTAGTTATCTGGGCGAATCGTAAATAAAAGTTGTCCAGCTTTGACAGTGTCTCCTTCTTTGACATAGATTTGAACGACTTCACCGGAGACATCAGGGCTGATAGGAACTTCCACTACGGGGCGAATCACTGCCGTTTCTGTGATGAAAGGCTTGAGGGTTCTACGCCGAACTGTATCTACTTCAACCGTAAATACCCCACTGCGTTGGCAGCCCCATTTCCGGATCCCCAGAATAGCTGCTATGCCTGCTCCTAAAAGTGCGAGCCATCCCCAGCGTTTCATAAGTCTTTATATTTTCCGATGTATGCCGCAAGGAGTAAAGAACGGAAAGCTTTATCTAAGCGAGCTTGTTCAAGCTCTAACTGTGCCTGGTTTGCTGTCAGGAGGCTTTCTCGGTAGTTCCAGTAAGAAATGCGTCCGGCTTCATACTGGGCTTGGGCTTGCTGGAGCGCATAGCGGGCAGCTTCGGCGCTTCGGCTGAGGGCTGCTTCTTGTTGCAGGGCGTTTTGCCAAGCTAAATATGCTTGCTGCGTGCGTCGTATGACCTGCTGCTTTTGGATTTCTAACTGGAGCTCGGCGCTCCTCAGAGAGCCCTCAGCGCGAACGACCTGAGTCCTTCGTCTCAGCTGCTGGAAAATGGGTATGGAGAGCGACAGAAAAATAGATTGATTTACATTATCACGCACCTGTCTCTGAAAAGGGGACGGCTCACGAACAATCCCTTGTACAGGGTCAAACCGAATATTGCCCGCATTAGACGAATAGTTAGTCTGGATGGATGCGCCCAATGACAATGTGGGATAATAGGCTGCCCGGGCACTTTTAACAGCATAGGACTGCATGAGTAGTCGCCATTTAGCCTCTTCTACTTCGGGAGCTGTTTGAAGGGAAGCCTGTATGGCCTCAGACTCAGTTAGAGGTCCCAAATCCGGTGCTCCTATACCCAAGGTAAACTCCACCGCATCTACGGATACAGAATCCCACCCCATGAGCTGCAGGAGATTGAGTTTATTCTCGCGGTGCCGATTGTAGAGGGTGAGATATTGTGCCTCTTCTCTGGCAAGCTGGGCAGCTATTGTTAGGCTGTCCAGTGATAGCGTTTGTCCAGCCTGAATGAGGACGCTAAGCCGTTGTATCTGGTCCCGAAGGCGGGCGATGCGCTGCTGCGCCAGCTCTATCAGGACAGAGTCCGTAAGGGTTTGGCTGAATTGGAGCAGGGCTTGGGCTAAAACCTCTGTTTGGACTCGATGATAGCTTGCTTGGACCATGGCGGCATTCATTCGGGCTTGTCGTAAAATGTAGTGATTAGCTAATCCAGCAAAAAGGAGCCAGTTCGCATTGATAGACCCAGAGGCGAAAGTCGTAGTCTGCTGTACTCGCGAAAAAGCAAACGGGTCAAAAGTAGTCCCGTAGTTCTGGGTAACGCTGCTATTTGCGGAGATGGAGGGTAAAAAGTTTGAATAGCCTTGTAAAATCTCCGCTTGGGCTGGACGGAGAAGGGTCGCTGCTTGACGCACTGCTAAGGCATTTTGTTGAACCTCTCGCAGAAATACCATCAGGGGGATGTATGTAGCTCCCTTTGGAGGGAAAGCGGGCACGCTCGACTGGGCAAAGAGTAGAGGAGAGAAAATGCCCACCTTCGTCCAGATAAAAACCTTCGCCAGAATCCCGAAGACAATATTTCCGAACTGGATTTTGAGCTTCGCTGCCCTGGTGAAAGTGCGGGGCGAAAACACAGGAAGCCTATGGATTGAGCTCATAAGCAGTTTGTCAATCTATTCTGGGCGGGATGAACCAGAGCTCTCTAAATACCGCAGCTACTGTTAGCTGCAGCAGACTTTCTTGTATGCGGGGATGCGGTAAATGCCCATATTCTAAAGCTATGAAAATGAGGTTGGGGCTACGGGGAAACTGCCATCCTATGCCCGCTGTCAGACCATACATGCGCACATCTGCATAAGGGGGCTGAGCTATATATCCGCCGAACTGGTAGCGAAGGCGTTTGTGTACGGCGGAGCTACGAGGGTCTGGCTGCCATTCAGTGCCAGTTCTTAGCTCCCAACTCTCACGACCTTCTGCGGGGGGCAAGCCTATTCCGTTCCAGTTGGCCGCTTTGGAAGCGGTGGCGCCTTCAATCCCCAATCGCCACCTTGGTCGGGCGATAAAAACTCCCGCACGTACGCCGTAGGGATAGCGCCATTTGTCTTCCACACTGGCAAATGTATCTACTAAGCTCGTGGTGAATGAAAAGTTTTTTTGAAAGCTATAGGTCAGACTTCGGCTCAGATTGGTAGAGAGGGCATACGTCGCACTCAGCTGAAGAATGGATTTTCCAATGGAATCCTGCCACAAGAGCCCGACACGATGTTGAATGCCTGAGAGTCGTACTGTGGTCAGTAGGAAATCGGGCAAGGTTTGGGTGGACGCTTGAAGAGTACGCTGCCGTTCGTACGTGCTCCACAGATATCCAAACTGATAGCCCAAAGCGGCCCCTTTCCAGCGGAAGCTCGCTTGAAGGTAAGCCATAGAAAAGAGCCCTTCCGCTTTCTCTGCATACAAAAAGCTGCCAGGCTCGTTTATTTTCTGAGAACTGTTGTATCCTTGAATAGCCTGTGGAGCGAGCCCGAGAGCGAAACCCCAGCCTTTTCCTCGGGCAAAGCTCATGAGCAGACTTTGGAGGGCACCTGAACCGAAGCGAGCTCTCTGGGTTGGGGTACGTAAAAACTGACTGCGGCCATATCCGCTGAAATCAGCATGCATGGCGGTGAGGTGGGCGCTATGTGCTGGTTGCTCGGGGAGTCCCGAGCTGACCCCAACTATGGATAACCTTCCCATACCCAAGCCTCCTCCCGATGCCGTCAAATGCGGGAAGCCCGTCCCAAAGCCACTGAGGGGGTTATAAGTCAGCTGCCCCCAAAGGATCGCAAATATCGCTGCCAGAGCCACACGCCTCGGAGTGTAAGGTCAGGGGCAAAGATAGCGTCTGAGGACAGAGTATCTTTGATTATGTGTGCTTCCCCTCCTGTAATCCATATCCTAAACGGCCCAAGGCTTCGCCTTAGCTGCTTTATGCGGGCGTTTAGTTCTAAGCAGAAACCACTCACTACCCCTATCTGAATAGCTTCTTTCGTGCTTTTTCCTAAAAGGGTATGGAGGGGGGCAGCCGATACAAGGGGTAATCGTCCGGTTTTTTCTGATAGAGCTCTGAGGCGCAGGTTTATGCCGGGGGTGATTATGCCGCCTTGATGCACACCGTGAGCATCTATGTAGTCCATGGTGCAAGCGGTTCCTAAACTGATAATGATAGCTGGAAAGGTTCCGCTTTCCCAGACTGCGGTCAGTTGAGCTGCTCGGTCTGGCCCGAGTTGGGTGGTGTATTTTGAGGGGAAAGGGATGCCTTTTTCTACGGTGAGTTCCACGGCGCCACGGGACAGCAAGGCATTTCGCCATTCGCTATCCATTCGGGTGTCTATAAAGGCTATTTGTCCTGCTATCTCGGGAATGTCTGTGGGGGATTCTATGTTCCTGACCTCAGTCGGCAGACCATCGGAAGAGAAGTACCCTACTTTGACGGCGCTATTGCCGATATCTATGCACAAAACCGGGGCTTCCATGCGTCTGTAGCCAGAAGAGCGGGCACAGGGTATAAGCCTTTCTCAGTTGCAAAATGAAGCATATCCTTTTCGTCCCAATCCATCAGCTGCGCGTGCAGACACTGGGAGTCTATGTGTAAAGTGCCTGTCCGCCATGCTCTTTTCAAGAAAGCCTTACGTACGTACGCACTGTCGCTGAGGTACCACTGCGCGAAAGCCTCTTCGAATCCTTCCAACAGCTGCTCTATTGAAGGGGGGGGAGTACCTATTTGGCGCAGGCTTACGGCAGGGATATTAGGTGGGAAGGCGGTTTGATATACATTCACACCGATGCCGATAATGGCATAACGGGGCCGGGAGCTTTCCCAGCGTATCTCTCCAAGGATACCGGCGAGCTTTCCCATCGGTTCTGGAGCGCTCCATAGGTCATTCGGCCACTTGAGGTAGAGTGGATTTGAGGAATAAGGCCGTATGGTATCGTACAAAGCCAAAGCTGTTCGCACGAGTAGAGTAGAAGGCTCTATGCCATTTTGCAGAAAGAAGCTACATGTGAGACTTTCACCTGACGTGGAAAACCAGCTGTGTCCGCGCCTTCCATAGCCTGCTCGTTGATGTTTCGTCCATACCAGAGTTCCATGGGATAGAGGGGTAGTTTCTGCCCATTCTCGCAAGAGGGTCTGTGTGGAATCCAGCTCCGGAAAAAAGTGTCGCGTCATCCACCCCATGAGTACAAGCGATAGATGCGTGGAGAAAGTCGTACCAGGATTTCATAGGGAATAGTTTCTGCTTCACTGGCAAGTTGCTTGAGGGTGCGGCGATTTCCCCATATTTCTACTTTATCTCCTGATTGAGCTGTGCCCACCGGGGCGGCGATCAGCATGAGGTCCATGTTGAGTGGCGGTAGGACATGACAGGCTTGACCGTGTAGATATACATATGCTCCTTTTTCTGCCCATCGGCGAGGAAGTCCATCTCCATAACCTATGGCGACTGTGGCTACTTCGGTATTTTGGGGTACTTGGGAGATAAAGCCGTAGTTCAGCTTTTGTCCAACCTGTACTGAGGCGACGCGTAGAATCGGAGCATACAGTGCCGTTGCTTCCTCTAATCCATCGCCTACACCATAAAGCCCGATGCCTACCCGTACCATGTCATATGCCGCTTCCCTTCCCATGCTCAAGACCCCACCCGTATTCAAAATATGCCCCAGAGTCTCGGGGAACGCTGACTTTATTTTTTCGTAAATATGCTTGAATTGCCTGAGTTGAAGCTGTGTGAGCGGGTGATACGGCTGGGATGACTCTGCTAAGTGCGTAAAAACACCTCGTACGGCTACCTTATGAGTTTTCAGAAAGGACAAGACCTCTGGGAGGGCTTGGACAGGGATTCCCATTCTCCCCATGCCCGTGTCAAACTCTAAATGTACGGGCACTTCACCAGTCCAATAGGTTAGGGCTTGTTCGGTACCGACGGCGGCTTCCAGATTATAGTCTAAGTAAAGGCGGTGCGGGGCTTCTCCGGGGTAGAAGACTAAAATCGGCGATTGAATCCCGGCTTCTCGGAGGCGAATCGCCTCTCGTGTGTAGGCTACGCCGATATAAGAGATGCCCTGCCTTTCTAAAAAGCTCGCCATGAGTAGGTCCCCACTTCCGTAAGCCTCTGCCTTTAGGACACTCATGATCTTTGTTCCTGGCGGCAGCTGGGTCCGTAGATAAGCGAGATTGCGATAAACTTTTTCCCAGTCTATGTGGAGCTCTGGCGCGGGTCCATAGCCCATCAGCCGTTCCAAAGCCTCCTCTAATCGGAAGCGACGGCTACCCTTTATGAGGAAAACGCCTTTGGTGGGAAGGTGTGCCTCCCGAAAAAAAGTTTCTGTATTTGGATACCGGTTTCCGCCGGATGATATGCTCATAAATGTTTCCCCGATCAGGTGGATAGATTCGTCGGGTAAAAAGCTTTGGAGGCTACTTAGTGCGGCCTTGTGAGAGTCGGCGGTGTAAGGTGAAAAGTCTGTGAGGATAGCAATCTTAGGCTGAAGGGGTATGGAGCGAAGTTCTTCAATAGCGACAGCTACAGAGGAAGCGTCTGCATGGTAGGTGTCATTCAACCATAGGCGCCCACTTCCGTCCTGAATCCACTGTAGGCGATTCTGAAGCGTAGGTAGTGTGGCGAGCCGTTCTTGGATTTTTACTGGTTCTATGCCGAGCAGGACGGCAGCCGATGCAGACAAGAGGGCGTTTTGCCAGGCAGCTAAGCTATCTTCGGGCAGTTTGAAAGGTATGCGGCTATTGTCGCCGATATGCCAAATTCCGTTTTTTGGCGCAGTTTTTTCCCACCAGAAGTGGTTCTCCCGTGAAAATCCCGCTATATATAAGCGAGTGCGTAGTTCGCGCAGGACCGAAAATGTCTCCGCTTGCTTCAGGGCTAGGAGCCATTCTACCTCAGTGAAAAGTTGAAGCTTTTCTCTGAGTTTGGCTTCAAAGTTGGGAAACATCTCATCGTGGGCGCTGCCCATAGGACTGAGTATGCCATAAGTGGGGTGAATAAGCTGTGAGAGCGGAAGCATATCGCCGGGCGCAGATATTCCTGCTTCTATGATTCCTAAATCACCCTCTGCTGGAAAACTCAATAAGCTCACAGGTACCCCCAAGCGACTATTGAAACTGCCTGGGCTGCGATGGACGCTTTTAGAGTCTTCTAAGAGATAAGCCAGCCACTCTTTTATCCATGTCTTGCCAACAGACCCTGTAATCGCCAAAATTGGATATGATAATGTCGTGCGCCATGCCTTCGCCCATTGATACAAAGCCGCCCATGTATCCTGAACGAGTATGTAAGGTATGGGTACTTTAGGTGGAGTGGATACCAGAGCTATGGATACTTTGCGCTGGAAAGCCTCTGACACGAAGTCATGTCCGTCTCTCTGGGCCTTGAGGGCAATAAAGAGCGAATGCTCTTCACCTGACAAACGGCGCGTGTCCCAGTATAGGTGTTGTATGATTATATCTTCGGCATTAGCGTATGGAATACCCTCTACGATGGCGGCGAGCTCTTTTCCCGTCCAGACTCGCCCTAACTTCATATCACTGTGTAGATGTCATACAGTGCATGTGTCCAAGCTGTGATCCCAAAACTGCGTAGCATATAGATACCACTCATGAAAAGTCCGAAGATAAGGCGGTACAAAAAAGCATAGGTCGTTGGCGTTTCATATAGAAAGTGGGCTGTAGAAAATAGAGCTGCGGATAAAACCCAAGCAGCGACTTGATGAAAGGCCGTGGCTTTTTGTGTGCGAAGACCGGTGAAAAGAACGAGTAACATCTCTACCAAAAGAACTCTAAAAAATAGCTCTTCATAAAAACCAGCGCCCATACACTGGCCGATGCCTTGCCAGAAGTCCGGCGTAAGCCACGCTAACTGAGCCGGGTAAGCTGTGCGGAGATTTGCTACCAATAAAGGCAAGCCTTTGTACAGAAGCATGCCCCATACTGCTGCTTCTGCAATCATTAGAATAAATACCCACTCAGTGAGGTTTGCCTTTTCTCGGCGAATACCATACACATAAGCCAGCCCTACCATAACAATCCCCACTGAAATCACCCACTCATAAGGAGTAGCCCATCCGAGCAGGCGGGTCATCCACTGATCTACGAGGTTACGCTCAGTAGGGGGGCTGCCGACCAAGCGCAGGATGCCTTCGTATCCTATCAGCAAACCCAAAGACAAAAAGAAACTATATGCCGGACTAACCGACGCTCTCCAGTATGCACGCATCAAGGAGTAGATGACAATATCTCTACTCGCAGAGACTTGATACCATTTTCTCTGGCTTGAATGGGGTGACTGACATAATCACCAGCCTTCACAGAAGAGAAAGTCAAAATATCCGTATATTGGATCTCCCCCTTCTTGTTCAAGAAATGCACTGCTACTTTCACCGAGGCTGCATCTCCATCCCCCACATTCCGTAGAACTAACATTCCCTTGGCTTTCTGAATAAGAGTGCCTTCTTTGAAGTTTTGTATCTCAGCTTGTAATACGGGCTTAGGTTGATATTGGGGCTGTGCAGGAGTGTCAGCCGAGGAGGATTTGTTTTTGTCTGTTGTGGTCTTTTTACCCGTGGTAGCCGAGGGCTTGACTGGTGTAGGAGGTGGAGGAGTAGCTTTTAGGGGAGGCGATTGAGGTTGTTTGGATTGAGGAGAGTCCTGTGCAGTGTAGGTCGGCTGGCGTAAAGAGTCCCTTAGTGCCATAAGCGTAGTGTCTTTTTGGCTGGAAGTGTCCGCTATATAGTCGGTACTTTGAGTTTGACGAGTTCTATTCCATATGTACCATCCCGACCCGAGAAGGATGACCGCTGCCACTCCACCTATCCATATCCAGGGCATTTGTTTCTTTTTGGATGTCTGACTACCAATGTCAGGAGCGCCTATCTGAGTTGGAGGGAGAGTCGGGCTCCGCTTCGTTCCGCTTAGAGCAGCTTGGAAATCTTTCAGAAACTCTTCACAGTTTTGGTAGCGGAAGTTCGGTTCCTTTTCCGTCGCGCGAAGGATAACTTCAATAAGCTGTGCGGGTATTTCGGCTGGTGGGTGACTTAGGTCAAAAATAGGCTCTTGCACGATTTTCATACTCAGATCAAACTCGCCGATGTCTGGGGGGTAAGGAGAGCGTCCGGTGAACATCTCATATAAAACCAGCCCTAAGGAGTAAATATCACTTCTGCGGTCTATCTCGCGCATTCCCTTTATCTGCTCGGGGCTCATGTACATAAGCGTTCCGAGACGCATTCCTGTTCGGGTGAGGGAGTGGTCGGTTTGAAGGATTCGTGCAACCCCGAAGTCCAGTACCTTTACCCTTCCGCCCGCGGTAATCATGATGTTGGAGGGCTTGATGTCCCGATGGACGATGTTCTGTTCATGGGCATAAGCAAAAGCCTCTAACACCTGCGAGAAATAGCGTTGAATGAGTTCTAAGGGTAGAGGTCCAGCTTGAAGTAAATCTGACAGGGGCTGGCCCTCTACATATTCCATAATGAGATACAGGGCATTTTCCTCCTCTATATAATCGTAGAGAGTGACGATGTTGGGATGATTGAGGCGAGCTAAGACCGCAGCTTCCGCAGTGAAGCGCTCTCGTACAGCTGGATCTCGGGCGAGATAAGGCGCGATAGACTTGATAGCGACTTTCCGTTCAATCCGTTTCTGGACGGCTAAATAAACCACACCCATTCCGCCTTCACCGAGGGTGCGGAGGATCTCATATTTTTCTTCTAATCCAGGAAGGGTCATAAGGAGGGCGATACGATATATTTCTTTATAGCTTCTACTGCTTGGTCAATGTGGGATTTATCTATGCCATGCCCCCAAGAGAATCGCAGGCTGCGTGTCGCTTCTTCGGGGGAAACTCCTATGGCTTGGAGTACATGAGATGGGTGGGCACTACCAGATGAACAGGCAGAGGTACCCGAAGCGCATATACCCTCTATGTCCAGCTGAATAAGTATCATGTCACTAATCAGCGATGCGGGCAGGTGAAAGTTCAGAATACCCGGATGGCTGCCTGCTTCAGTTGTATCTCCATGGAAAATAACCTCTGGGAAGCTCTCTTGGAGCCGGTGGATTAGATGGGCCTTGATAGAGCGTAGGTGAGCCTGATAGGCTGAGCGAGTTTCATAGGCTTTTTTGAGGGCATAGGCCATCCCGACAATACCCGCCACGTTTTCAGTCCCTGCCCGCTGTTCTCTCTCTTGGCTTCCTCCTGTAATGAGACTTTTCACTGGCCGCCGTCTATACAAAAAACCTACCCCCTTTGGTCCGTAAAACTTATGAGCTGAAGCTGCCAGAAAATCTACATGCCAGTTTTTTACACTCACCCAGCCCAGTCCCATCACCTGTACAGTATCGCACAAGAAATATCCCTCATACTTCTGAACCAGCTCAGCTACTTCGTTTATAGGCTGGAGGGTGCCGATTTCGTTATTTGCATACATGACGGCTACCATGCTGCGCGGATAACGTCTCAAGAGCTCTTCTAAATGGTCCAGCTTAATCCTGCCTTGTGGGTCGATAGCTATGGGATGGGCTTCTACGCCTCGATTGCGAACGAGACTCTCTATCGTGTGGAGTACGGCATGGTGCTCGGTGGGATTGTACAGTATATGCTGGATGTTCCAAGTTTCTACCGCACCTCTAAGCGCATGATTATCCGCTTCTGTACCACCACTAGTGAATATAATCTGCCCGGGGTCCGCTCCTATGCACTCTGCCACAGTCTGACGAGCATCTTCTATCGCAGCACGCAAATGCCGACCTGCCGCATGGATGGAGGATGGATTGCCTACCGCCCTCAGATAGGGTAGCATATATGCTTCTACCTCTGGGTCTAAGGGGGTAGAGGCAGCATAATCCAAATATATCCTCTCTGGCATCATACAAAAGTACGAACTGCATTCCCTATACTGAGGAATAGACCCATGTTACATGTGCTGTTATTGGCGATGGAGCTCTTCGGCTGCGGCAGCGGACCAGGATTTTTATCTCAGGAATGGGTCATACAGTATCTGGAGGTAATACACGCCCCCAACCTGAGGCCCTCCGGGTATTTGTACATAGCGGATGTTGAGTAGATTTTGTCCGCCCAGACGGAACTGAGTTTTCCACTTCGGGACAGTATAGGAGACTTGTAAATCCATCCACTGAGCGGCTGGGACCCGCCCGACAATCAATCCATCCATTTCAAAAGCATCTACCCAGCGGTAGTTGATACCCCATCCCCAACGACCAAACCCCGTAAAGTACAATGAGCTGCCCGCTTTATGGCGGGGGGTATTGAAGTTAGGGAGATAAGATGTACTCGCCTGTGGCGTCAGACTAAGTTTCGCATAGCTATATGAGGCCGTCCATAGTATTTTAGGCGTGATAGCATATTCTATCCCAAGCGAACCATAATCTGCATAAACTTGTTCTGGATAGTTGCTCGCCAAGCTATACTCGTAGTAGCGTCCGTCTCTGAGATTCTCTAATCCTTCTTGGGTGGAAGGGTCGACGTTCGTGAGCTGTTTAGGACGATTGGTGCCACTTTCATATATCGGCTCTGATGAGACTACTCGTCGGTAAAGTACGAAATCTGTATAGTACGCTCGGGCATATTCCGCGTCAACATACAATCCGGGGATCAGCTGCAGCCGGCCGCCTATTTCAAACTGCTGAGTGTATTCTGGACGCAGGGGGTCTATATTCAGGCGGACTATATACTGCTGAGCCAAACGCTCCAAAGTATCCCTTCCTGTTATACCTGCAGCTGCTGCTCTGTAAGCCCGGATTGATCCATTGTCAAACATAAACTTGTCTAATCCGTAATATCGCATGGTGCGGGCAGTACCACCAAGGGTGATGACTCTGAAGCCGATGTCCAGAGCGATGAACTGATCCTGCAATGTGGGGATTCGGAAACCAGTTTGATAGGAAGCGCGCACACTGTGTTGGCGCTCTTTACCAAAGCCGTACAGAATAGCTACCCGAGGCGTGAAGCGCCCTTTGAAAAACTGGCTTTTATCGTAGCGGATAGAGCCGAGAAGCCTTAGTCGTTTGTTGAAGAGCCAGCGATTGGCTTGGAGGAAGCCGCCATATTCATGAACAATGAAAGGTCCGTCAAAGTCCGAAAATAAGGTGCCTTGAGTATTCACTCTGAAGAGACGAAGGTTTCCGCCAGCTACAAGCTCTACCCATTTCCTTGTAAAATCTGAGAAGTCATATTGCACTTCGGAATGATAAAATGAAGATCGGTCATAGAATCCGGCTTGTTTATTGAGGCGTAAAAAGCCGCTGTTTATATTTTCTACTTCCTGCTGAAATTCCGGCGTGCCTGGTTCTATCCTTCGTCGGAATGGACCTAAAGGCAATCCGGCAATCTGAGCCAAGGCTTGATATAATGGTGAAGGAACCGTCACCGTATCTGCATAAAGCCGTGCCGCCCGATGAGAGCGACTCATGGCATAGTTTTCGTGATACAGCAAAAACCACGCATCGTCTGGTTTGGCCCGCTGATTGAGGTATATGGCGGTAAAGCGGCTATCATAGGCTCTACCAGAGTTTTCCCAGCTACCATAGCTTCGGATGAAGAAACGCTTGCCTCTGAGCTCTATTTTATGCTGGTGAAATAACACATCCTTCAAGACGTTTCGGTTGGCAGCTTGATATATAGTATTACCATTTGAGAGGAATGAGCGCCAGGAAAATTCTAACTCATCCGAGATGGCATAGTTGAGCTGGAGGGTGTATTTCTGAAAGAACACCTCTGGGTTTATCAGGTCTCGGTCTTTATAGCCTGTCCGGGAAACATAAAACCTTTCATTTATATTGAGGGCGCTGAGAAGCGGACCAAAAACTCCGTTGAAAATCCTGACTTCGTCTCCATAGATATTGAGACCGTCGTAACCTGGGTTTTCAGGTCCTTTCACGGCATACTGAGGATCGGCGCCATCATATCCTCCTTCATCTTGGTAGTCAGTGGCTAGCCAGTCTGTAGCTCGGAGATAGTCGCCGCTTATTTTGAATGAAAGTCTATCAAATAGCGTCTTGGCATAACGCATACTGAGTTGGAGATACGGTCGGGGGGATATTTCAGAGGCCAAATGATTTACGCCAGTACGCAGCGAAGCTGATAGACCCGGGTATTGTCTCGGTGAGCGGGAATACATATCTAACATCCCGTTAAACGCATTAGGCCCATATAGCGCTGAGGACGGTCCAGCAGTTAGTTCTGCGCGCTCCAAGTCAAGTTCCGAAGGTGAAAGCAGTAGCCCTACTGGAAATCCAAATACAGGCGCTAACATCTCTATACCATCTACGCGCTGAATGAAGCGAGGATTACCAGGTCCTCCAAAGCCTCTTGTATTGATAACAGGGAAGTTGATGGACTGATAGTGCACATCCACATTTTTCATGGTGGCGAGCTGCTGAAAAATGTTGGCGGCGGGGGCGGACTGGAGCTCTCGGATACCGAGACGACTCACGGTAACTGGTGCTTCCAAAACAGTTTCGGGTACGCGACTGGTGCTAATCACTATTTCTTTCATGGTAAGACCGCCTTCTTTTAGAGATATTTGAAGTGGAGAAGCGGAGGTTACGGTTATCTCTGCTGTCTCATACCCTACATAACTGACTTCTAATATGAGAGGAAATCTACCGATTACGGTGATTCGGAAACTCCCGTCTGCGCTTGATACTGTGCCGGAGAGCGTGCCTTTGACTTTCAGGTAGGCACCTGGAAGCGGTTCATTGGTGGAAGCATCGCGAACGATTCCCTGCAGGGTCACCGATTGAGGAGCTTCGGCTTTCGGTTTTTCGTCTTTCCGGAATACTTCCCTTTCTCTTTCTTCTTGGGCGATTACCCATCCGAGGATAAGGAGTAGATATAATAAGCGCATGCAACAAAGATAGGCGATAGAAGTAATATATCTCCATTCATAGGTCCTCCTTGCTGAGCGCTCGGGCTATTAGCTCAGCTTGTGAGGTGCTTCCAGTGCGGAAGGTTTTACCCATTTCCCGAATGCCTAATATAGGCACAATCCCCTGGATGACATTCGTCGTGAAAGCTTCTTGGGCAGTCATGAGCATCTCAGGAGGATAAAGCCCTTCCTTGACAGATATATTCAGTTGACGGGCAATCTGTAACACCCTACCTCTAAAAATACCTCGTATGCAGCCGCTACGCAGTGCGGGTGTATGAAGGTTTTCCCCATCCCAAAAAAATAGGTTAGCTCGACTAGTCTCAGAAATATGCCCTGAGGCGGAGAGAATAATCGCATCTGCACATCCTTGCGATTGGGCGTAGGCTGCTGCCTGGACATACCCTATGGCGCTGAGGGTTTTGTAAGCGCTCCACGGCGTGGGAGTAGTAAAAGCCGTAGGAAATATCGTCACTCTCTGCGGAGAGCCAAGTGGGAAGTTGCCTTCTGACAAGGGTGTAACATATACCCTCAGGAGAGTTTCGGTAGTAGGGGGGGCATAAGCCCCCTCCCCTGCCCGTAGTAAAACCACTTTTACTCGGGCTGAGTTGTGGGCGTTTGCGTGATATTCAATGGAGGCTTTCAAGTCGGTGATAGCCAGAGGTATACGAAGACTCAGAACCTGAGCGGCTTCTCGCAAACGGCGTAAGTGCTCATCCAAAAACAGCGCTCGTCCTCGCCATATACGGATTGTCTCAAAGACTCCGTCGCCAAAAAGCTCACCGCGGGTTGGCGGTGTTGTCTCTATCCATGAGCCTTTCGCATAGAGGTACCACATCTTCTAATGTAAAGGTATGTAGTAGCCTCAGAGCAGCCTCTTTTACCCATTGACGATGACCTACGAAGTTAGAAAGAACCCTAAAGCAGTACATAGAAGCCCCTACACTCGTACCGAATAGAAAATATGCTGCGTTTTCCTGAGTCTCTATATCCGCCTCGGGGTATGCCCGCTTCCAATATCGGGCTTCTCTAAGGGATGCGCTGACTGTATGGAGTGTGAGTCCTGTGACTTCTGGAAGCCTAATAGGCGAACGAGGGGCAGTCCATTCGCAGGGAAAACTCCCTCTCAACTTCACCGGACAGGGTTCAAACTTTCGCCGATATCTTCGCCCCAAATCGCCCCAAATCTCCTTGCGAACATAGACGACCGAAGGTATGATGTCGGTCCTTCTATAGGTACCAGCGATACCTAATATGACAAGGGTAAGTCGCTGGGGCTGCTCATAATGATATTTTCGCCAGAGGGTATCCAGAGTTGCGAGCGCCCCCACCCCTGTCGCATATACCGGAATATGAGGGGGTAGAGCGGAAGATATAACCTCTGCTTCCAGCGTGCTCGGGGTGAGTAGCCAGAGGGTGTGCAGATGAGATTATTTTGCGGGTATTTCTATGCCCAGAAAGAGAATATCGTCCGCCTGCGGTTTATCTCCTTGCCACTCTCTCAGAACGGATTCTACTCGTTCTCTTTGAAGGGAGAAGGGGAGGGTACTGAGTTCGGTAATCAGGTTTTCTATACGCTTCGTTCCGAATTTCTTACCCTCTGGGTTTTGTTGATCTGAAATGCCGTCACTGTACAAGTAAATCCTATCGCCGGGCATCAGTACGAGAGAATGCTCATATGCGGCTGATCCTAAAAAATCACCGAAACTGAAAGGGTATCTCTCCAGAGGTATAAGCTCTCCTTTTCGGGAGAGGAAGCCTTTACCCCGCAGGGCGATGTAGGAAAGCTTCATTCGGTTTTGATCTATGAGAAGTATAGTACCATCTATGGTGACAGGGAGGGGGAGCTTGCGTCGGAAGAGATACCCCATCTTCTGGTCAAGCTCTTCGGCGAGACGCTCAGGTGCCCATATACCTTTATCTATGACCTGGTGGCGTAGCTCTTGAAGAAAAAGTGTAGCTATGAGGCCTCCCGCCATTCCGTGCCCCACACTATCTCCGAGGAAGATCAGCAGCCTTCCCCGATCTTCATGCGACCAGAAGAAGTCTCCACTTACTATTTGTAGCGGTCTCCAAATGGTGAAATAGGGAATTCCCGTTGAGAAGCTGCTCTCATCAGAGCCAGTCTGAGGTAGAAGGGCGGTCTGTATGAGATGAGCCAGTTCTAAGTTATCCATTAAGTCTTTTGCGAGGATATCTCTCTCTGACCGCAACTTCTCTTCCAGCTCTTTTTGCTTCGTGATATCCACTCGTATAGAAATATACCGATAGGGATAGCCTTCAGCGTCTAAGAGAGGCCCTACTGTCGCTAATACCCAATAGGCGGAGCCATCCTTTCGGCGATTTTTCACTTCTCCTTGCCAGATTTTGCCTGCTTTGATGGTGTCCCATAGGTCCTTGAAAGCTGCCTTAGGCATGTCTGGATGCCGAATGATGTTATGAGGTTTCCCTACAAGCTCTTCTAATGAGTAGCCCGATACTTCACAAAACTTGGAATTAGCATAGGTTATTATGCCCCGGGTGTCGGCTTCGCTGATGATAGCAAACCTATCCAGGATAGCCTGACGGTCACGAGCCTCTCTTTCCAAACTATGAAGCCTCTGTTCGAGAGCTGCATAATTACCCTCGTACTGGGCTAAGCTATTAGATAGCTGCTGAAAAATGTCCGCCAAATCGGCGGCTGTGATGTTATGCATACTTACTGGGATGGGATTGCAGGTTTATTCTGGGGTAAAAATGGATGAGAATCTGCTCAGTATAGCGCGCGAATATCACGCAGGTTGAAGGTGTCGTCTTTGAATGAAGGCATTGAGTATATCTGCGTAGCTGGGGTGTCGGCTTACCAGCATATGAACTGCGAGCAGAACTGCGGATTGTACATCGTAAGCTCGGGTGAAAGCCACAGGATAGCCTCGGACGGTATCAAAGAGAGTATCAAGGTATGATTCTGGAACTTGATCGGACGGGCATGGCATCACAATCAAAGGCTGCTGTTGCGTGACCGATGCTGCGATTATCGGTAAGAGGTAGCTGCTCTTTCCTGCCGCCACGATACACACGCTCTGAGCTATCTGCTCTATCAGTTGGCGAACCTGGCTGATTGAAGGTGAGGAGGGCAGAAGCTCTTCCCGATAGAATATACCCATCTGAGATAGGATGGAATGGGCCTCTTCTAAAATTTTGGAATCTATACTCGCTTCCCGCAGGAGGATGATTTCTGATCTACTCATGGTGCAAAGATACGATATAGCAGGCGTACCTTTGCAGAGTGAAGAGAGCGCAAATACCGCTGACTCATTCTCTGGCAAGTTTGACGCTCTCTCTTATTGTGTTAGGACTGTATGCCCTTTTCATGTTGGCTGGACAGCTTGCCTTGGAGCAAGCCCGTGAGCGTTTAGAATATCGGGTTCATCTTTATAGCCCTTCGTCCCCTGAGCAAATACAGGCGATTCTTACATGGCTACGCTCCCAGGGTCTTGTGCGAGAAGCGCACTACATCCCACCAGACGAAGCCATGGAGAATTTCAAAAAAGTTGCAGGAGAGGAGTTTGTACATGCCATGGATGGCTTTAATCCCTTTCCTCCGACATTTCGTGTCACCTTTTACGGGGAGAAAGTATCCTCTGATAGCATTTTAGCGTTCTCAAAGCGGGTATTAGAGTGGGAGCCTGTGAAGGAAATAGATTATCCCCGTCGTCTCTTGGAGGTCTTAGAAAAACGCTCTGGCACGCTTCGTCTGATTGGGCTTTTTGTAGGCTTAGTAATGATGGTGATTAGTTTTCTCCTCATCTTCAATGCGGTAAGGTTAGCGATATTTGCTCGGCGCTTAGAAATCCGTACGATGGAGTTAGTTGGAGCTACTCGTAGTTTTATTCAGCGTCCGTTCTTATTCATCGGTATTTTGCAGGGGGTGGTCGGAGCTGGAGTAGCTGTGACTCTTTTGCATGCGGGGCTGACTTTGGTAGACCGGTTTCTGCTTCCCATAGATTTTCTCATTTCGGATTGGCGTTTACTCGCTTTGTATGGCGGACTGATTATCTTTGGCATATTGATGGGATACTTAGCGAGTAGATTAGCCATCCAGCGTTTTCTGAATCAAACCTTAGAAAGATTGATATGAGTGTAAGTAAAAAAACATCTGATGCCAAGCTGCGTGAAAAGGATGGTTCTCAGCCTTCTGCCATGCCTTTCACTCGGACAAACTACCTCTGGCTCATCTTGGGCGCTGTGCTGCTGGTGATAGGATATGCTGGACTTTTGCAACCTGGAAGTTTTTTGGATAGTAGGCAGTTTTCATTTGCTTTGTACGTTTCTCCATGGTTTATTTTGGGGGGCTTTATTGTACTGATTTATGCGGTATTGAAGAAATGAGCTGGTGGGAAGTCTTGCTTCTGGCTCTTGTAGAAGGGGTCACGGAGTTTTTGCCAATATCATCTACGGGACACTTGATTTTGCTGAGTACTTGGCTGGGGCGAGCTCATGAGGCTTTTGTTCAGGATTATGAAATAATCATTCAGGGAGGAGCCATTTTAGCTGTTGTAGTTTATAGTCATCGGAGGCTTTGGCAGCCTCGTATGTACGGGTTGGTCGCGGCGGCATTTCTACCCACAGCGACAATAGGTTTTTTCGCCAAGGACTTCTTAGAGACTCTGCTGAGCTCGCCTTTGGTAGTAGCTATCAACCTGATTTTGGGGGGATTAGTTCTCCTGAGCATGGATCGATGGTTCAAATCTGCGAGTGGCGGTATAGAGGCGCTGCCTGTATGGCGAGCTGGCGTGATTGGACTGGTGCAGTCTCTGAGTTTATTTCCTGGTGTATCACGAGCTGCTGCGGCTCTGTTCGGTGCTCGGTGGATGGGGCTCAGAAAAGAGGACGCTGCGGAATTCTCCTTTCTCCTCGCTGTACCGACCCTTGGGGCTGCCTCTGCATACAAACTTTACAAGAGCTCAGCCACTTTTGAAGGGGCTCACTTACTGGCTTTGGGCGTGGGGATAGGCGTATCCTTTCTGGTAGCGCTTCTGTCTATGCGATTCTTGGTAGGGCTGTGGCAGCGGTATGGCATGCAGCCTTTCGGCGTGTATCGTATAGTGTTAGGGGCGATTGTGCTTTTATGGCTGAGCTTTTTCTCGTAGATAAACCCTACGGTTGGAGCTCATTTAGGGCTGTGTCTTGGGTGAAAAAGCGATTCGGCGTCTCCAAAGCGGGGCACGCTGGCACTTTGGATCCCCTGGCGACTGGGCTACTTTTGATACCAACGGGTTCTGCAACGCAGCAGGTGAGTACATTACAGTCTCTGGACAAAGAGTATTATGCTCTGCTTGTGTTAGGGTATAGGACGGTGTCCGATGATGCGGAGTTTCCACCCGAATATGTTGCTTCTCCGAAATTTCTCACAAGAGCGGAAAGACAAGCCATACTGAGGCCCTTCGTAGGGGAGATTGAGCAGCGCCCGCCGGCTTACTCCGCTCTCAAAATCAATGGTCGTCGGGCTTATCAGCTTGCGAGGCGGGGGGAGGTCGTGGATATGCCCGTGCGTCGGGTGGAGATTTACGACATACAAGAGATAGCCTATGAGCCTCCGCATAGATGGCTCCTTCGCATAATCTGCGGTAAAGGCGTGTATATCCGCAGTTTGGCGCGAGATATTGGTATGGCGACAGGGTGGGGGGCTTATTTGGGAGCCCTTCGTCGCACTCGGATTGGCCCTTATACAGTATATCAAGCGTTGCAACCAGATGGCTGTCTATCGTGATAGGGAAGCCGGCCCCAAAGGCGGAGTCCTCACGATGGGGGTATTTGATGGAATTCACGCAGGGCATAAGTATCTTTTGAATCGTTGTGTGAGCCTTGCCTCTGAGCTTCAAACTTTTGTAGAGGTTTGGATTTTCCACCCTCATCCTCGCAGCGTTCTGAGAGATATCCAGGTTCCCGCTTTGACCACGATAGAGGAACGAATAGCTCTGCTCCATGAAGCTGGTGTTGGTTCTGTGCGGCTGATTTCCTTTACGAAAGCTTTTTCTACTCTGTCGGCGGAGGAGTTTATAGTTGAATGGATACAGACTCTCTCGGCTCCCCGAGCGGTCGTGATAGGATATGACCACCGCTTCGGTCGGGACCGAGAAGGTTCTGCGGAGCTTCTAAAAGCTGTCGGACTACACGCCGAAGAAATCTCTGCATATGAACGAGATAGTGGCCCTGTGAGCAGTTCTCAAGTACGTCAGCTCCTCATGAATGGACAGATACGCTCTGCAAATGAACTGTTGGGCTATCCCTTTACCATAAGGGGTGTAGTGCGTCCGGGACGAGGAGAGGCCAGACAGCTCGGCGTCCCGACGGCAAACATTCCTTATCCTGAATCCAAGGTGCGTGTAGCCTCTGGGATATACGTTGGACGCGTTGAAATGGATTTCACGGACGCTTTACCGGTGAGAGGTGGTATGCCTGCCCTTTTGTATGTGCCGCCGACAGGAGATGCGGAGGTTCATATCCTCAGGGAAAAACAAAGTGACCTCTACGGAAGGAGACTAAGTGTGGGTTTTTTTGAGTATTTGCGACCTCATCAGGTTTTCAGTACTTCCGAGGAGCTGCGAGAGGCTATTCTCTCAGATGTGCAAAGAGCCCATGAGTATTTCAGGGGTGTCTGGGAAAAGTGAATACACGATGGTAGGCCAGAAGTTAGCTTGAAGGGGGGGTAATTCGGAGAAGGTTTGTATGGGAAGGTATGATTTTTTGAGGTGGTGATTGGGTTTTGAGAGGGGGGCGGCAG
>JANWXY010000090.1 GCA_025057135.1 Bacteroidia bacterium
GAAGTGAAGGAAGAGATAGATCAGCGATTTGTGGAGGTGAAGGCGGAGATGGATCGGCGCTTTGCGGAGGTGAGGGAGGACATGAACATGAGGTTTGAGGTGGTGGTGCGGATGCTGAATGAACAGCGGATAGAGACAGAGAAGCGTTTTGCTGAGCAGAGAGCAGAAATCGACAGACGGTTTGCGGAGCAGCGGGAGCACATGGATAAACGCTTTGAGGCTGTCGAGAAACGATTTGAAGCGGTGGATAAGCGTTTTGAGGATATGAATCGGCGTTTTCAGATGCTTTTCTGGTTTATGGGGGCAGGCTTTACACTGCTGACACTCCTAATGAGTATTTACGAGTTCATCCGATGAGTCAAGTCTTAGGTGAGGAAACGCTCAGCTAACCAAGCTCGCTATTTCCTCTAAAAGCTTTCGCCCTCACAAGTTGGCTAAACTCCATGCTAAACTCGCTATGAGGATAGACGCCCGATGCAAACGATCAAAGTCTATTTTTTCGGCATCGTCACTTACTTGGTGATAATCATCGTGCAATCCACCAAAATAAAAAACGGCGGGCACCCCGTGCTTGGCGAAAGCATAATGGTCACTGCGGTAGAATAAGCGCTGAGGGTCTTTGGGGTCGTCGTAGCGGTAGTCAAATTGCCAGCCGCAGCAGAGTGTATTTACGGTTTCTTGTAAGGCTTTGAGCTTGGGAGAAGCCCGTTCGCTACCGATGGCGTAGAGATATAAATCCCCTACCTGATGTAGCGTATCTGTGCGCCCGAGCATATCGGCATTGAGTACGGCTACAATAGATGCCAGCCGAATCAGAGAGTCCCGAACGAATCTCATAGCTCCCAGTAGGCCTTTTTCTTCGGCGGCCGTGTGAAAAAATACAATCGTCCGTTTCGGTGGTGGCAGTAAGCTTAGCAAGCGTGCCACCTCTAACAGCACAGCCGTACCTGAGCCATTATCATCTGCGCCGTTATACGGTTCGCCTTTACTGGTCGTGCCGATGTGGTCATAATGAGCAGAGAGTATAACGTACTCGTCTGGTAGAGATTTCCCTCGGCGACAGGCTAGGACGTTCCATGCGTAGGGTGTATCTACGATAGCTGGGCTGGCTTTGCGTGCGCGTTTAGGTGGCTCTACATCTCTGCGTTTAGGGGCGAGAGCGAACGCATGTACATATCCCTGCGCTAAAAATGGCTCATTCCCAAAGCAGCGGTGCTGAGCAATCAGGTAAGCCGCAGCGATTTTCTCGTAAATAGTCCCGGCTTCACGACCGCTCATCGGGTCGCTGGCGAGGAAATATACATGTCTGCGCAGCTCAGACTTAGATGCCAACCCTTGAAATGTCCTGATGGTCATAGTATCCAGAGGGCTCGTCGGTATCTGGTCTATGAGTAGAGTCTGCGCATAAGAGATAGAGAGGAGCAGCCAAAAGGTCATACTTGTGAAGGATTGATTTGACTAATGCGTCTTTCATGACGTCCCCCTTCAAATGGAGTGCTCAAAAAGGCTCTTACAGCTTTTTCGGCTTCTTCGGTGGAAATAAATCGCCCCGGCAGACAAAGTACGTTAGCGTCATTGTGTGCTCGGGCCAAACGGGCCACCTCAGAATTCCATGCCAGAGCCGCTCTAACCTGTGGATAGCGATTAGCGGTCATACAGACGCCATTGCCTGTGCCGCAGATGAGAATAGCTTTCTCTTCGGGGGGAAAGCGCTGGGCCAATTGATGTACCCATAATGGATAATCCGTACTCTCCTCCGAGTGTGTCCCAATGTCTATCACTTCATAGCCCTGAGCTGTGAGCCATCTTGTGATGTGAGCTTTGAGAGGGAAGCCCGCATGGTCACTGGCTGTCCAAATGCGCATATTCAAAGTTCGCATTTTTCCCAGTTGTATCTTTGAGCATGCCGAAAGCATATATCTCAGGGGTAGGCATGTATGTTCCCCCTAAGGTCATCCGAAATGACGACCTCAAGTCTTGGTATGATACCAGCGACGAATGGATATACACGCGCTCTGGCATCAAAGAAAGGCGCTGGGTGGAGGAGCCAGCCAGTACAGCTGAGCTTGGGTTATATGCGGCGCAGGAGGCTATGCGGCAA
>JANWXY010000049.1 GCA_025057135.1 Bacteroidia bacterium
GTGGCTGCCACCGCAGGTGGAAGCCACCGCCGCAAACACTCCCCCATTTCCTACGCCCATCTTCACACCTTCTCATTGCTTCTAAACAGCGCCCCTTCTCGGAGAAACGCAATTGCATTCTCCATATCCACAGGCATACGAGCTTGAAAGCTTAGCTTTTCCCCTGTAATCGGGTGTACAAACCCTAATAAATACGCATGAAGCGCTTGCCGAGGCATTTTCTGAAGAAGGGTGTGTGCCTCTTGCCCTAACCGAGCACTCAGAATCGGTACTCTCGGGCGGTCACCTCCATAGGTTTTATCTCCTACCAGGGGATGCCCGATATGCGAAAGATGTACGCGAATCTGGTGCGTTCGTCCCGTTTCAAGTTGACACTCTATCCATGTAGCGATGGAGAAGCGCTCAACAACTCGCCAATGTGTAACTGCATGCTTACCTTGACTACCGTCGGTGAATGCCCGATATTTCTTTCGTTGATGAGGATCGCGGGCAATGTGGGCGGTGATAGTACCGCTTTCGGCTTTTGGGCTACCCCAGATGAGAGCCCAGTATCGCCTTTGAGCAGTATGGGCGAAAAATTGCTGTGCCAGCCCGTAGTAGGTACGCTCTTCTTTGGCTACCACTAAAAGTCCCGTTGTGTCTTTATCTATACGATGGACGAGACCAGGCCGGGCAGCATTCTGATCCGAAGCAGGAAGCGCATCTCCTTTCATGTGGTATAGGAGCGCATTCAATAGCGTGCCTGAATATACGCCAGCCCCCGGGTGACAGCTCATGCCCGCGGGTTTATTCACTACGAGGAGATAGGCGTCTTCATAAACAATCTCTAACGGAATCGGCTCAGGTACTATGTCCAAGGGGGGCGGATAAGGCAGACGCACTTGTATGATTTGACCAGGGCGAACCTTCTGACTTGCGCGGGCGATCGCCCCATCTACCGTCACCAATCCCGCTTCTATAGCGAGTTGAAGCCGAGAACGGCTCAGGTGCGTAAGTCGTTGTACCAAATACTTATCTATGCGTAGGGGGCTTTGCCCATTATCCACTACGACAGAGTAGTGTTCATACAACTCAAGCTCCTCTTCAGGGAGCATCTACTCGTACGCCTTTTTTGCGAAGGAGCAACTTAACCTCAGAAAACTTGGCAGATACGGCATCTTTTCTGCTGATCATCACATAGGATAAAGCAGGTATTTCCAAAAGCTTCTCCCAGTCTGTTATGGGGTTTTCATAGCAATATAGCTCTTGCAGGCGAGGACATTGGGTGAGAGGGGCTATAGAAGTGATTTGATTTTTACCTATGGATAGCTTGACGAGGAGGGGCAGACCGCCTACGGGGGATAAGTCTTGTACGCTACAGCGATGCACGTCTAGATAGAGAAGTTTCCTGAGAGGTCGCACAAATCCTAAATCACTAATCGCAGGATTCTGCCCGAGGGTGAGTTCTTCCAGTTGGGAAAGGCTACTCAGATGGGCGAGCGAGCTCGGGTCTGTAATTACGCCTTGGGCTTGGAGGACTTTTATCATCGGAAAGCGTGAGAGCTGCTGGAGCATAGAGCGTACCGCTGCGGCATTCATGAAGGATATATTCAAGAACTCTATCTGGTTTAGATTTGAGAGGGGAGAAAGCGTAGATATGTTCGTGCATTTGTATAGGGCAAGCATGCGCAGCTGAGAAAGCTGGGATAGGGGACTAATATCTGATACGGTCGTTTCGCTAAGGTCTAATCCTCTCAGTGTGGTCAAAGAAGTGATCCAGCTTAGCTCACGGACAGGCGTTCGGGCTAAGCTAAGAAACTGCAATCCATTCAGCTTGCGTAAAGTACTAAAATCGGCTATCGGATTGCTGTCTAATAGAAGTCCCTGCAGACGAAGCTCAACGATTGGTGATATGTCCTCAATATCACAGTCTTCCAGAGCAAGTATGCGCAGCTTTGGACAGTGCTTCCGTAGTTTGGCTGATAGGGAAACGAGGTCTAACTCTTCTATTTCCGAGAGATAAAGCGCTTGTATATTGGGGAAACGGGAAATCTCGGGCATTTGTCCTTCCGCACGTAGATAAGTGACGGTATCGGGGCGGGTAGTCGGAGCTGAGGCGTTAGTCCATGATTTGATTTGAAAAAATCGGTCTATTAGGTCATCGTATATAACAAGGCGGGCAGGAACTTCTTCCTGGGCGAGCATCCATCCACTTAGCAAAAACATTACCTTTGCCCAGCGCCACATATAAACAAAGGTAGCACGATGTACGAAACTCAACAGAAGATCCTCTCATGGGCGCAAATAGACCAGTGGATAGCCTATTGGCGATTTTTGGAGCAGCGGGTGGTTTTCACCAATGGATGTTTTGACCTCCTTCATTTAGGGCATGTGAGTTATTTAGAAACGGCGTCAAGGCTAGGGGATGTGCTTGTAGTGGGTTTGAATAGCGATGACTCAGTCCGTCGGCTCAAAGGTAGCAGTCGTCCCTTGCAGCCAGCAGAAGCGCGTGCGCGCATATTAGCGGCCTTAGAGTTTGTTGATGCCGTAGTTATTTTTGAAGAGGATACCCCTCTGCGCTTGATAGAAAAGATTCAGCCTGATGTCCTCGTCAAAGGTGGAGATTATACGGAGGATCGTGTTGTAGGTGCAGATTTTGTTCGCAGTAAGGGTGGGGAGGTTGTGATCCTGCCGCTCGTAGAAGGATTCTCCACAACTGCGCTCATCCAACGGGCATGCGCTGGTTAGACCCTGCGTATCGTCAGGAAAGGCTTTGGATAGCGGTTACTGTACTCGGTCTGCTTTGGGGAGTGCCGCTTCTTCTCTTCTTATATGTCATGATAGAAATACCCTCTTTTGAGCGATTAGAGAATCCTGCACAAGACCTTGCCAGTGTGGCGCTATCGGCAGATGGGGAGATTTTAGGTACGTTTTATTACACCAGTGACCGAGTTAGAATCGCCGCATCCGAGGTGCCCCCAATCGTCAAGAATGCTCTCATAGCTGTGGAAGACCGTCGCTTCTATGATCATGCTGGTATAGACCCATGGGGTATAACGGCTGCAGTATTTTCTTCTCTTTTGGGCAAACCCCGTGGTGGTAGTACTATTACTCAGCAGCTGGCGCGAAACCTGTATGATGAGGTCGGTGTTAAGCGTTCTCTATGGCGTAAACTCAAAGAGATATTCGTTGCGATATATCTGGAGTACCGCTACAGCAAGGAGGAGATTTTAGCGATGTATCTCAATACTGTCCCTTTCGGTGGTGTGACATATGGGATTCAGGCAGCGAGTAGGTATTATTTTGGAAAGGATACCAAGGAACTTTCTCTATCAGAGGCGGCGCTTCTAATAGGGTTGCTCAAAGGACCAAGTTACTACAGTCCTTACAAGTATCCTAAACGGGCGCTGGCTCGGCGCAATACAGTCATAGACTTGATGGTAGAGGCGAACTTAGTTTCTGCAGCCGAAGCTTCTGAGGCTAAGAAGGCTCCGCTGGGCGTCGGTGCGGCCCCCTATACAGCGAGCCAAAGTCAGGGATTAGCTCCGTATTTTAGAGAATATCTCCGTTTATGGCTTCTCCAGTGGGCGAGACAGCGGGGATATGATTTGTACAGAGACGGATTACGAATATACACTACTATTGATAGTCGCCTTCAGATGCACGCAGAGTCTGCTGTCGTGCGGCACATGCGGGATTTTCAGCCGCTCTTTGACAAAGACCTTGCCACGTATCCTCCCCTACCGTGGAAAAGAGACACCGCTATTCTCTGGAGAGCCATGCGCCGAAGCGAAAGATATAATGCTCTAAAAAGTGCAGGCGTTCCTGAGTCAGAGATTATAAGGCAGTTTCACCAGCCCGTGCCTATGCGATTATTCACTTGGCAGAGTCCCGGCTACATAGATACCGTTCTTACACCGTGGGACTCACTGGCTTACTACTTGCGATTTTTGGAGGTCGGGCTTGTGACTATTGATCCCCATACGGGAGAAATTAAGGCTTGGGTTGGCGGTATCAATCATACCTTCTTCAAATATGACCATGTAGCCCAGGCTCGGCGACAGGTGGGCTCTACTTTCAAGCCTTTCGTCTATACTGCTGCGATGGATAATGGCTACTCTCCGTGCCATGAAGAGCTGAATCTGCCTATTGAAATCTACGACGACAGAGATACTACCACCAGAGGAGTGTCTATTTGGGCTCCTCAAAATGCAGATAGAAGCATAAGTGGAAAAGTGACCCTAAAACAAGCATTAGCTTTATCTCTCAACTTAGTCACGGCTCGGCTCATGAAAGCCCTGGGACCTGAGGTGGTTATTAGCTATGCTCGCCGAATGGGCATACAGTCAGATTTGGAACCTTTATATCCAATAGGCCTGGGGGTGTCTGATTTGTCCCTTCTTGAGCTAACGAGTGCGTATGGTTGCTTTCCTACATTGGGAGTGTGGCGGGAGCCAGTATTTATTCGGGAGATACGAGATCGTCGCGGCAATCTCATAGAAAGTTTTACCAGTGTGAGTCGCCGAGCCATCAGCGAACAAACTGCCTACCTGATGGTGGATATGCTGCGCTGGGTGACCATAGCCGGTACCGCCAGTGAGCTCCGATGGCGATATGGCTTGAGTGAAATAGACATCGGAGGTAAAACTGGTACCACCCAGCAGCATGCAGATGGATGGTTTGTCGGATTTACCCCCGATTATGTTACAGGGGTATGGGTTGGCACCGCAGATAGAGCCGTGCATTTTCACACTATGCTATATGGGCAAGGGGCGCGTATGGCGATGCCAATTTGGGGGCTGTATATGAAAAGCGTTTATTCGGATAGCACGATGCGATTAGACCCTAAAAAGCGTATTCTCCCTCCCGCTAAATTCGTTTTCCCCGACTGCCAGCGGGCTCAGGCACAGGAGTTACCGGAAGATGCCAGTACAATTCAAGATTATTTACGCTGAGGTCCTCTTTTAGCTTTCTTACGAAAGAGCGTTGGCACATTTTGAGTTCAGGCATAAAACTTATCATGCAATAAGGGCTTTTTTGAGAGAAAGTATAGGAAGTGCTCTCTGGTGGCTTCGGGTGGAGTGGCGTCGAGGACAAAGTATCTTTACGGTCATCCTTTTTACGACGCTTCTGATACTCATAGTAGGCTTACTAAGCTGGCGTGCAAGGCTTTCTGAACAGCCTTTGCGGTTATTTTTTTGGGTCTCTTACTTATTTACCATCTTTCAAGCACTTCCGCGAGCCATTCTGGATAGGCGGCCTGAGGAATGGCGCTGGCTACATCAGCTATTCTCTCCCGAAGGCAACGCTGCGGGTATATGGTTATACGCAAACATGCTTTCTGTGGCCGTCGGCGCTTATCTAATGATAGGTGCTCAGCTAATGTGGGGATATAAAGTCTCATTTTTGCCTAACTTACTTGGGGGAGCGGTTCTAAGTGTGCCTTTAGCTTTTGCTGCTTTCATCACAGCTCGGGCTGAGGCGTCTTATGCCCTCACGAGCGTTCTTGCTTTTCCACTCGTCATTTTTCCGCTGATTTGGGTCAGTAGTCGCTCTGATTTTGCGCTGTCTCCGATGGTAGCACTTTTGGGAGTGGAAAGCCTGCTTTTTCTATTTATACTACCTGCTGTGTGGCGCGATTGACACCATATAGAGAGTCTTTTTTGCTTTCTGCCTGATTACCAGATACTTTATATGCTTAGGCATGATATTTGAGTAGTGGCATAGCATGAGTCGGGAAGAATGTCTGCTATGGAGCGACCTTGGATTTTCTCTGCTGCGGGTGTATAGCCTTCTTCAACGAGAAGAGAAGGAGCTGGCTGCTCAGTATCAGCTCGGAACGCCTCATGTGGAGGTCTTATACCTCCTGAGTCGGCTGGAAAAAGAAGAGAGGGGGCAGTGGATGCTGGTTTCCTGTTTATATCCCTATTTACCGATTACACAGCCGGCGGTAGGTCGCATTCTGAAGCATTTGTCTTACTGGCGCTTTATAGAGCTCCAACGAGATAAAGGGGACCGTCGTCGACTTCTCGTGAGACTGCTTCCCAAAGGATACAGATTTATTGAGGAGCTGGAGATACATCGTGCACAGATACTGCGTAAGTTTTTTCCCAAACTATCCCGCACTGATCTCAATACATGGGTAGAGGCTGTAAGAAATCGTACCTTTGCGTACGCAGAGCCCCACCATGTGGAGTCGTCTATGGGTATACGTTCGTAGCCGGGAGGGCATATCGTTTACTTTGGCTGTGGCACTACTCGGCATAATGAGTTACTTTCTTTTTGGCTCAGTATTTCTAAAGTGGGTAACTCGGCACGGTGATGAATATGTGCTTCCGTCCCTCATTGGGCGAAAGCTGTCGGTTGTGGAGAGTTCTCTAAATGCAGCGGGCTTCTCTGTGGTCGTGATTGACTCTCAGTTCGTAGCTGGTCGTGCGCCGTACACAATACTCCTACAAGACCCGCCGTCTGGTACTCGTATCAAAAGAGGCCGTAAGATTTACCTCACTATTACGAGTGCTACCCCTCCGACAGTTCCTTTCCCTATGGTTCGGGAAATGCCATACGAGGATGCTTATCGCCTTTTGAAGGAGACTTATGGATTTCAGATTGGTTCTGTGGAATATGTCACTGGAAAGGAGCCAGATATTGTATTGGAAGCAAGATATAAAGGGAAGTCCATAGAACACGGCACCCTGATTCCCAAGTATAGCACAATAGACCTTGTTGTGAGCCGAGGATATGATGAGCGTAAAGTGCCTTTTGTATCTGTTGTTGGACTGTCTCTGGAAGAGGCCATAGCTCGCCTTCAGATGGCAGGGCTTTCCGTGGGACAAATTCGGTATAAGCCTTCTCCGAATTTACCGCCGGGGCAAGTGTATCGTCAGTACCCTGATAAAGCCCCGCTGGACTCTCTCCCTGCCGGTACCCCGGTAGATATTGTCGTAAATAGCCAACCGCCGGCTCCTCTTCTAAGTGAATGATTGCCCTGCTGTTTGTATTTAGTCAGGTAGCTCTGAACCGTCAGTGGGGGGATGTCAAATCCCAGGGTTTTTGGCGGCTTTACGGCGCGGAGCTAAGGAAAACTTCTGCATATAATGCTCCTCACGCTTATGCATTATTACTGAATGGCGCAAGCAGGTTTGACCTGCCATATCAATCAGACAATCCTCGTCTCAGCGGCTGGGGAGACAGTGTGGTATCTGGATGCATTAGGATGGACAGCATAGGGCCAGCTTATCTCTCTTTCGCTTATCAGCGTGGCGGATATATGGAGCCACCAGAAAATGATGATACCCTTATCCTCTGGGGGCTCAATGCTAATGGTCAGTGGCTTCCTCTATGGCGTACAGAAGGGACAGGTATCGCAGAAACTACCTTTAGCGTCGTGCATTTATTCATAGAAGATGCTCAGTGGCTCCATCCGTGCTTTACCCTAAAATGGACCGTATGGGGCAGCACTTACGGGGCGTATGATAACTGGTTTGTTGGATACACGATTATTCGTAGAGACACTCAATCTATCCTGCCTGTATGGGTGCAGCTGCCTCGTATTTATGATGCTGTCTATGCTGTATGGCCTTATACATACTCGGTATTTGATAGTGTGTCGGCTCGTGTAGCTGGTGATGGCATGACGCCGTTCAGAACCGAAGTTTTTATGAATGGTCAATACATTTTACGCACCGCTCGCATTTTTTCTCCCGGAGGCGATACCATACGAGTACGCATTCCTGTGATAAACTCACCGGGACGCTTTCCGGTACGCTGGGCGCTCTATGGAGGGATGGTCAGTATAGACTCTTTCGTAGTGACCGACACCCTCATCATAGGAGAGGATGTATGGGGATTTGATGATGGTGAAATGGAGTCTGGTTATGGTCTGCTACAGGCGAATCGTCCGTTCTGTCAGTCTTTCCGTATAGATACTCCTCATCGTTTGAAGAGCATAGGGGTTAAGTTTTTTCCGTTACCTGCCCAGTATGGAAAGCCTTTTCAGTTGGGTGTCTGGGATCCATCTGGGAATGCATCTGGTCCGTTATACTTGAAGTTTCAGCGAATAATATCTGATACAACGAGCGACTGGCAGTGGTTTGATTTGGATACATCCATAGTGGTACGAGGTGAGATATGTGTAGGACTTGTACAGTTAGAAGCACAGCCGCTGGGCGTCGGATGGGATATGAACTGTGGAACCACCTCCGTCAAGGTACAATCCAGCGGTGGTTGGATTCCCTCGGAGTTGCGCGGATGTATGATGATACGGGTTAAGCTTGAACCTGCCGTTGCATCCCTTCCTAGTGTCTCTGAGAGACATATACATTCTACCATAGTTGGTAGAGCTGGACAAGAAATAGCCATACCTTCTGAGGCAAGGCTGCCCCTGAGAGTGTGGAATATGGTAGGGGCAGAGTCGTTTCTCAATCAGGCTTCTATGACCATACCTACTCCTGGGGTGTATGTATGCGTAGATGCGGCTGGTCAGGTTTGGCGCTTGATTATTGTACCATAGTTTTTCGTATCTTTGCCCTGCATTTTCCGGCTTGGAGGACTCCGTAGCTCAGTCGGTAGAGCACTTGCCTTTTAAGCAAGGGGTCCTGGGTTCGAGTCCCAGCGGAGTCACGCCCAGATGGCGGAATTGGTAGACGCGCCGCTTTGAGGGGGCGGTGGCCGAAAGGCCGTAGGAGTTCGAGTCTCCTTCTGGGCACGCCTCTGCGGTCTCAGTTTAGGCGAGGGTCCCTGGGAAATGTAGCAATGAAAGCATATTTCCCTCCCATATCCGTCAGAACCTTTCGCCATAAGTCCGTATTAGGGGAGCTGAAGATATATTCCCGCCGAGCAGGCACCGTAATCCATGAGTTTAGAGCGAGCTCCTGGTCTAACTGACCAGGGGCCCAACCCGCATATCCCGCATAAAAGCGCAGTATTTTCTCTGGTATCTCGCGCGCAGCTAAAATACCCCGAATGGCTCGCATGTCCGCAGTCCAGTATAAGTGCTCCATAACTTTCTGACTGTGAGCTTCCAAAGGGGGAATGCTGTGAAGTGCATGCAGAACCTTAGTCTCTACTGGTCCGCCCAAGTACAAGCCATGAGATATTTCCCCAAAAAAATCTGTAACCTCCTTCACTTGAACAGGGGCTGGGCGATTGAGCACGACTCCGAAGCTGCCCTGGATATTATGCTCTACAAGCAATACTACCGTGCGGGCGAAGTTCGGGTCGGGCATGAAGGGTTCAGCTACAAGTAGTACGCCTGGCGCTGGCTGTACCATATCTCAAATATACAAAAAAATCAAACTAATATGTGTAGCACACGCCTACTGGCGTATCGTGCGGATTGACCGAGCTTGGATTGGTTTTTTTTCAGAGATATTCTGAGTTTCCCTCTGTGCGTAGGCGCTGCACCCAATCCCGAATACTCTGCTCTTGTGAGCGTGGCAGGATTAGCAGGGCATCGGCTGTGTCTATGATTAGGTATCCTGATAAGCCCTCAGCAACTATTATTTTTTTGGGATTATCGGAGAAAAATAAGCATTCTTTCACAGATTGCGTGCGTACTTGTGCATAGCTGCTATTTCCCCACTGATCATGCGGAGAGACTTCATGTATAGCATTCCATCCGCCGAGGTCCCACCAGCGAAAGTTGCCTTCTATGACCATCACAGTGGGGTACTTCTCCATAATAGCATAATCAAAAGATATAGCCGGAGCCTGTTGGAATGCCTTGAGGAGGCTACTTGGGTCTGATAAATCCATGTCTGAGAAAATCTCGTACAAATCAGGGGCGAATTGACTGAAAGCTTCTTTGAGAACTGCGGCTCGGGCGAGGAACATGCCACTATTCCACAGAAAATCACCGCTTTGGATAAAAAGTTCTGCCAGTTCTTTTGAGGGTTTTTCAGTAAAAGTCTTCACTGGCTTACATAGGGTGGGCTTGGGAATAAATTGAATATATCCATATCCTGTGTGAGGATGGCTTGGTCGGATGCCTATCGTAAATATAGCCTCTGAAAAATCACAGTTGTTTATGATGGACTCTATCAGCCGAAGAAATTCCTCTTGGTCTGGGATGAAGTGGTCGGCGGGGAGTATCCACATCAGAGCCTCTGGAAACTGACGAGCGATGACTTCTACTGCATAAAGAATACTGGGGGCTGTATTTCGTTGGAGCGGTTCGTATAATCGCCGCTCTGGGGGGATGTGAGGCGTTTGTGTCTCTATGAGGTGCTGATGCTGTTGATTAGCAGAGAGCCAGATACGTTCAAGAGGGAGAAGTTGATTTACTCTTTCAATGGTAGCCTGCAGGAGGGTTTTCCCGATACCTAAGACATCCAAGAACTGTTTTGGGCGGTTCATGCGACTGACTGGCCAGAAGCGCGTTCCACTGCCGCCTGCTAAAACCAGTGCATGAGTTTTTTCAATCATCGGAGGCCCTCTTTTATGAGATCATGGAAATGAATCATTCCCCATGGACGCCCATTTTCTAAGACAATGAGTTGAGAGACTTGGTGGGTTCGCATGAGGTGAAGGGCTTCTAGGGCTTTTTGGTCAAGGTCTATACATTTAGGATTGGGAGAAGCGATGTCCTTGGCTTGGAGGTGGAGGAGCTGGACGGGGTCGAACCTTTCCACAGCTCGGCGAATGTCTCCATCCGTGATGATTCCGCGCAGAAGTGCGCTGTCTGGGGCGAGAACGGCGACAGCTCCTTTGCGACCACTGGTGATGGCATAAAGGACCTCTTTGAAGGGGGCATTTTCCGAGACTGTGGGTAAAGTGGGTTCTGCGATATCTCGTACCTTGAGGAGGAGCCGCTTGCCCAGATTGCCGGCGGGGTGCGTTGCTGCAAAGTCCTCGGGTCCGAATTGGCGTGCCTGCATCAGCGCTATGGCTAAGGCATCCCCGAAAGCTAAGGCTACCGTAGTGGAGGCAGTGGGTGTGAGGTTGTGAGGGCAGGCTTCTCTTTCTATGCTGAGGTCTATCGTGGTGTGTGCGGCGCGTGCTACACTACTCTGTGGGTCACCCACGCAAGCGACTATGTAGGCTCCGCGCTCGCGTAGGGTGGGTAAAAGTGCCCTTACTTCGGGGGTTTCCCCACTTTTTGAGAAAATCAATACTACATCATCTCTCTGCACGACCCCGACATCTCCATGGACAGCCTCCGTAGCGTGAAGCCAGACAGCTGGCGTACCTACGGAGTTGAGTGTGGCGGTAATCTTTGCAGCTACATGGGCACTCTTGCCTACCCCTGTCAGAATTACTTTTCCTGGTGATTGCAGGATACGCTCCACCACTTCTGAAAATCGCTCATCCAATCGCTCTGATAGCCGAAGCACCGCCTCCCCTTCTGTCTGCAGTACCCACCGAGCGATATCTGTGTGCATGCGGGAGCTTTATTATATCTTTGACAAAGGTAGACAAAATCGCTCACTGCTTATGGGATCGGCTACGACTTTGGACCTAAAACAAGCCCTGCGACAGTACTTTGGATATACTTCTTTTAGAGGTCCGCAGGAGGAGATCATCCGTACCTTGCTTTCAGGCAAGAGTACGATGGTAATTATGCCCACAGGGGCAGGTAAATCTTTATGCTATCAGCTTCCAGCGCTGCTCATGCCTGGTACTGCCCTCGTTATTTCTCCATTGATAGCTCTGATGAAAAATCAGGTAGATCAAATGCAGGCTTATGACATCCCAGCGGTTTTCTTGAATAGTAGCCTCTCCAAAAAAGAGTATGAAGAAGTAAAACGCTCTTGCCTGCGAGGGGAAGTCAAGCTCCTGTATGTGGCACCTGAAACGCTCCTCACGGAGCACTTTCAGGAGTTTCTTCATCAGCTCAGGGTCAGCTTCGTGGCGGTAGATGAGGCGCACTGTATATCTGAATGGGGACACGATTTTCGTCCTGAGTATAGGCGTATTCGGCATGCTCTTCGAGAGATGCCTTCTGTGCCTATCATTGCACTGACAGCTACTGCTACTCCGAGGGTGCAACGAGATATTCTGGAGAACTTGGAGATTCTGGATGCCGTCGTATTTCGGACCAGCTTCAATCGTCCTAATCTCTACTATCAGATCACACCCAAGCGTTCTCAGCAAGCCACCCTGCGTGAAATCGTTCAGTACATCCGCTCGCGTCCCGGACACTCTGGGATTGTATATTGCCACTCGCGCCGGCGAGTAGAAGAAGTCGCCAGTACGCTCCAAGCCAACGGTATCAAAGCCTTGCCATACCATGCAGGTATGGATAGTGCTACACGTAATCGCAATCAAGACGCTTTCTTGAATGAGGATGTTCAGGTCATCGTCGCTACGATAGCTTTCGGAATGGGCATAGACAAACCCGATGTGCGCTTCGTAATACATTACGATGTTCCTAAAAGCATAGAGAACTACTATCAGGAAACTGGTCGGGCAGGACGAGATGGTTTGCCATCAGACTGTATCTTGTACTACGACTACAACGATATCATCAAGCTGGATCGCTTTCTCAAGGACAAGCCTGCCAGTGAGCGTGAAGCTATCGTGTTTCTCTTGCAGGAAATGGCATATTTCTGTGAGACAGGGCAGTGCCGACGAAAGTTTCTGCTCCAATACTTTGGCGAATCTTACGATACTGACAAGTGCGGGAATATGTGCGATAACTGCCGCTATCCCAAAAAGAGCTTTGACGGTCAGCACATAGCCCGTCCCATTTTGCAAGTTCTGAAGGAGATTGGGCGTTTTCCGATTACGCCGATTTTAGACCATGTCATCGGGCTGTCTCCTGAGGTCGCTGGCAAAGCCCTGCCGACTTTCGGTGCCCTCAAAGGATATGCCATGGAAGAGCTCAAGTCGTATGTCACCCAGCTCCTCATAGAAAAGTACATAGAACGAGATACGAATGATTACTCTATTATTCGCCTCACCGAGCAGGGCGAAGCATTTCTGAGGGACCCTCATCCCATACCTCTTTATCCTCCGTATGATCGTACAGTGGCGAGCGACGACGAGGCTGTGATAGAAGACCTCGTCTTACATGACGAGCTGCTTTTAGAAAAGCTCAAAGAGCTCCGTAAAAAGATTGCTCACGAGCGAAATGTACCGCCATATGTAATCTTCCAGGAACCTACCTTGATAGAAATGGCGACTCAGTATCCTATCCGTCTGGAGGAGCTAGAGCGCATTCCTGGGGTCGGACCAGTTAAGGCTCAGAAGTTTGGCAAACCTTTCATAGAACTCATCCAGCAGTATGTGGAGGAGAATGGCATAGAGCGTCCCATAGAACTCATCGTGCCCACTCAGCAGAAGCGTCAAGTAGATTGGGCAGAAATAATTCAGTCCACGGATATGCGAGTACCCCTGGCTACAATCGCTCGTCGTCTCAATCTCAGCATAGAAGAGCTTATAGAGAAACTGGAGCAGATAGTCTTTGTCGCAGGGGTCAAACTGCGTTTAGGGTATGCGGTAGAAAGCATGATGGATATAGATCGGATAGAGGAGGCCTTTGATTACTTCTATGAGGCTGAGGATGATGACATTGAGAAAGCCATGAGGGCCCTGCGTGGGGAATATACATATGAAGAGCTCCGACTCCTTAGGTTACACTTTCACTTGTCCGTGATGGGATGATTGAAGCGGTGCTGCTGTGGCTTGTGGGCATCCCGCCTGTGCCTGAAAGCATGACATTTTGCGGTATGCAGGCTCGTCTCCTTCCCGAAGCTCGTCATGCCATCCAGCAGTACATCATCAAGCTTCACGAGCATCAGGCTACTCTCAACGCTATGGTAGCTCGGGCAGAAACTCTCATGCCGTATATAGAGGAAGCTCTACTGTATATAGGTGTGCCCGAGGACCTTAAGTATCTCGCTATTCAAGAAAGTCGCCTCAATCCTCATGCCGTGTCCCGTTCGCAAGCGGTAGGCTATTGGCAGTTCAAAGATTTCACTGCTCGTGAGGTAGGCTTGATTATCAATGATACGATTGATGAAAGGAAGCACCTTTTTCGCTCAAGTGCCGGGGCTGCCATTTACCTCTCTAAGCAGTACTACCGTCACAGGAACTGGCTCTTTGCCATTATCGCCTACTATGAGGGGGGGAGTGGAGCGATTCCATACATTGACACAGCTTATCGAGAGAAAAACGAAATCTGTATTCATGCCAATACTCACTGGTATGCGCTCAGAGCGATTGCTCATAAGTTAGTTTTTGAGCCGCTCATACAAAGGCGAGTATATGCGCTTCGCCCCATTGCTTATCAGGGCCCCCCTATACCTGCGTGGAAGCTCGCTCAAGATTATGGGCTGACGCCTGATCAGTTCTTGGAGTTGAATCCTTGGTTGAGGCGTCCTATTTTGCCGGGTACTCGTCCTTCTACATATTACATTTTGCAGCCGGCGGCTGTAAGTGAGCGTCCTCAGGAGCCGCTCAAAGCGCTGTTTTCTCCGGCTAACTTTTCTGCGGCTTATGCCTCTGTCCCCGCTAACTACCGATATGATACGGGAGCTACCGACGCGGCGGTACAGACTTCGGGTAGTCTAACGGCTGACTTGCCGCTGCCTCCCCCTTCTCCTAAGGGGACTTCTACTACCTCCTCCGTAGCGGCTTATCTACCTATCCAAAAAGAACCGTATCTCCATCAAGAGTGGGCATATCCGCCCCCAACCTTCAATCGTCGTATGGAACGGTGGAATCCGTTTCACACTTCTGGAGCACCAGCTTTGATTATTCATCCGAGACGGGCGCATATTCATATTGTTCAGCAGCGAGAAACTCTGCGGGATATTGCTTTCCATTATCGCCGTTCGTTAGATAAGCTGATGAGTTATAATCGTATCACCAATCCAGACTCTATCTTGCCTCAGGGGTTGCGTGTTTTATTGCGAGAAGAGCGCCCATACGATGAAAAGCCCGTCATATACCACTGGAGGTGAGTGATTGAGGGGGGAGTAGGGATGAGTGGCTTGATGAGGGTGAGGGAGTGATTTGTCTCGTTGTTCGTATTAGGCTTTTTTGGGCGGCAGCGCCTTTGGCGCTGCCGCCCAAAAAAGAACACATCTTCACCCACTGTTCGATCAAGGCACACTTTCCTCAACCTTTCCCAACCCTCTATGGACCTACGCTCTGCCGCAGTTCATTTTGATTCTGAAGCAGCAAAATAGCATCAGCGGCATTTACGTTCCCGTCGCTATCTAAGTCTGCCCATGAGAATCCCGTGGTTACTCCATTCCTCGGTATGAGAAACTCCCAGTCCGCTGCATTTATCACTCCGCTATCATAGTGAGCCCCGGGGATAAAGCTATTCTGTATATCTGCCAGGTTACCTGCCCATACGCCTGCTCGCATACGAGGGGGGGAGAGGCTGCTATCTGGCAGGAGAGTGTAATGTACCCCTGGAACTCCTCTGAGGAAAGAAGGGTCTGTAAGGTCTATATTGTCCGCCGTGCCGATACCTCTGGCGGGTAGGCTCAGAGTCTGAGTATAGAGGGGAAGATGATTTGGTGTGCGAATGACAAAGTACTTCGGTACGATAGTGTCACACAGGCAAAATGATAAGGTGTCCGCATCAGAAATCATAAGACCAGAAGGACCAATAGGTGCTCTGTATGTGTAAAGCCGCCCGAGGGTATCTATGAGGGCATATGCACTGTCTATTAGCTGGTCGTTAGTAGCGTCTCTAACCTCCACGCGAGCTATTTGTGTCCAGTTTGGGAAGCACATCCATTCTATGGGTGGTGGGTCGGAGGGACACGTGAGAGAAGGGGGGACCAGCGCTAAGTTCCATGTCTCAGGTATAGAGTCTCCCCGAGGGCGTGGAAGCTGCCATAAGGAGTCCACAGAGATGCCATTTGTCCCCTCGTTATAGAATGCCAGGTGATTTCTGGTGAGGAAAGGATGCCGCCTCATCCAGAGGACCTGGCCTGGTTGAGAGTGCCACGGACCTTCCAAGGCGATTTGCATTTGCGCTCTATGACCACGCCTGATTCGCAGGGGGTGTTCATTATCAAGGCTTGCAAATAACCAGCGCCATCGCTCTCTAAGGAGCGATAAACGAAGGGTATCATGCCCGTTTCCAACTGCTTTCCACCTATGGGTGTGTTTGAAGTTATTGGTAATATTCTGCAGAAGGCTCTGCTGTGAGGAGACACGCATAAGTCTTGAAGCAATCTGACAGCCTTCTTCCTCTGGAATAGAGCTTCGCAGTAAATAACTGTGAAAGGTCATCCCTTCACATACCGTATCCGGAGCCACGATATTTACGGTGACTGAGGGAAAGAGATAGCGTCCATACCAGAAAGTTTTTCCAGTGTTACCTAAGCCGCATGTGCTGACTTGAAGACGAGTAGAGTCTGTAGTAGGCATGATGTAAAGAGTATCTTGACTAAAACTTCCAAATGAGACTTGCTGGATGCTGGCTTCGGCTCGTAGGGTATCCCCCTGACTGCTAATCTGAATGGGGAGGATAGCTCTGATTTCACCTCCCCCTCCTGTTCTGTATAAGATAATGCCGCTGCGTAGGACTACGTATGGGAAGGGAGGTGGGCCTGGTCTCACAAAGTCGCTTAGGTCATATTCGCAGCAGCTGCTATGCAAGCAAGCTAGTATCGTGTCGCGCTGTCGGTTTAGAATGTTGTACCACAACATGAAACGCTCGGTTCCTCTGGTAGAGTTCATGTAAAGCCCGGGAGAAGGCACACTGCTAAAATGGACATCGTAGTAGTCAGAGTCTGTGCTGCCATCCAGAGTATCAATTGTCTGAACTTGATAAGTGCGCCGCTCAATAGTAGTCGGCCACGCTTTTCTAAGGATGCGGCGGGCATTAGTGCAGCTTGTTCCGCTCCGTTCTACCCAGTATAAAGTATCTCCATAACTGGTGATTCGAGAGAAATCTCCAGAGAGGGTGACACCACTACCTACACCATCTTGGGGGCAGGCAAGGTTACCCCCACCAGCGACGATAAATGAACTATCCTTTTCAGGTGATACTCTGACCAGTACCCAGCGGGTCTGAGAAGAGCTGATGCGATGTTGAGCAAAAAATACAATATCCCCATTAGAGGTGCAAGTAACGGACCCTATGAGGTTGGTCCATGGCTGATCCGAGTTTAGGGGATATCCCCCGGTAGTTGTCACGCCTCCCGGCGAGAAACTGACACCGGCTCTGTATAAAGGTAAAGAGTCATCTTTTGCCGCATCAGTGGTATCTAATCGCCAGAATAGGCGGTTATTGATCACATTCCAGAGTGCTCCTCGCTTGGTGTCTCCGAATAGAGAGACACCTCTATAGGCTGGATCGCTCGTGCTTGTAGTCCATGACCTGAGTGGCGTAAAAAGACCGGTAGATAGGTCTAATCGGTACAGTCGGAGGCTATTACTCGTTGTAGTTTCTAATGCGTAGATTACCTCCTTTCCCCCTGCCCATCCATCCCATGGGAGATATACCATGCGATTGATCTGGGAGAATCTGCGGTCTTTTCGGTAGAAAGGCTGGGTAGCAGTCTCTGCTAGTGGCGTAGAGGCGAGTCTGCTACCTGCAAAGCGGACGACCATGCGATTCCAGCGTAGGGCGCCTGCTCGCTGGAGCTGAGGGGTCGTTGTACCTGTTACATCTATCCAGAGTGTGTCGCCAATATCTGCGAAGCGATTACCCATTACAGGGCTGCGTAGCGATAAAAAATAACGACCCGGTGGCAACCGTCCCGGGGCAAGTAGGGGAAAGCTTGCTGTTACCCTTCCTTCTTGAAATGCAGACGATGCCCCGATGGGATTGGCTATAATCGCTGCCCATCGCTGTTTTGCTTGATAGGTGCGGGTTTGATCTGCTGGCATCCAAACTAAATCTCGTGGGATCGTGGAGGTCCAGGTGCCTACGATTTCTAAACTTTGACTCTGAAAAACTGTGTCGGGCGTACATTGATTTGATATAGAAGATAATCCTGAGGTATTACTCAGGCGATACAGGTCTAAGCGGCCTATCCACAACCGCGGCGGATGACTTACTAAGGGAGCGGGACGGATAGTGTCTGCCTGTCCGGTGGGCCACAGAGGTTCTACGAGCATGCTATCCCGTGCCCATCCATACAGGTAGAGCTGCGGGTGGGTCGGATGGCGTGCTATCCCCGCAGATACTACGGCGTGTTGAGTAGCATTTTTTGAAACGCTGAGCAGAGGTTTGTATCCCCGGAAGCGCCAAGAGATTGAGGTGCTTTTCCACTGTAAGCCGAGGACAAATCCGCAAGGCTGATTCAGGGGTGAGCCTGGTAGGATAATACTTGTACTTCCGGGTACGCCTACTATGGTGAGTGAAGCGGAACTCACCGTCCCGCTGAGGTAGATATAAGGCTCTGCTGTTGAAAATAGGGGGTTTACTCGAGGCTCAATAGCCACACCACTAAGCTGTAAGCCGGGCGTGGGTGGAGTATATACGACCACCCTGTTAGCTACTCCGATGGCGGTTATGTGAGCACGAGACAGGAGAAGTCTCGGCTCTGTGTGGGGTGGGTAAGGTGTACCCTGTATGAGGTAATACGCCGTATCTGCCGTAGCCCAAAATAGCTCTCCACCACTACTGCCTGAGCGCTGAAAAGCTATCTGATAGTGAGGTGGAGCGGCTGAGCTTCCTGATGAAGCATAATTTGCCAGCGCTCCGGCAGTAATGGAAGCAGGGTGCGCTGCCATCGTCGGGGCATGGATGAGAAGAGCCTGTAGGGCAGGGGTGCCGGGCATAGTCGTATGGCTAGCACTCCCGACAACTTTGTAGCGTTTATTTCCCGTCTCTCGTAGAGCTACAATCCAACCGACCGTGTCGGGTCCGTATGCAAAAAGCGCTCTACCATAACAGCTTGGGTGACTTCCCGAGTTAGCACCACTCTGGACAGACGATGCCGAATCTACACTCAACGTCGTAGGGTCCAAGCGCAGTAGAACAGCCTGTAGACTCGTTCCAGAGGTAAGGAGCCCACCTATCAAGTTAGCTAAAGCGGTCAGTAGTCCAGGAGAAATGGCGGCTGGTTCAAGGTATGTAGAGCCGAGGAGATTGGTATTTGTGAGTACAGTTCCGCTTACCCAGAGCTTTCCTGCGTGCAGGAGTAGGGAAAAGAAGTTCGCTTCAAAGTTCCCTGAGTTGCATGGAGGGGGGCCTAACCCCGTCTGCCCACATCCGAGCCGCTGTATCTGGATATTTCCAAGAGAGGATGGATGAAAGCGTACAATAAAGCTAAGTGGGTAGCTTTCAATCAAGGCGTTTCCCACGAGCGTAGCTGATGCAGACGGATTTGACAGGATAAAGTATTCCGCTGAGAGATTGTCGTTGATGCCTGGACTCTGCGCATGAAGTATTGCATAAACTGTATGATTTTCGCTCACGAGGAGTTCTATCCCACGTATTTGGGTAGCTCCTCCATTCTGCGGGCGAAAGTGCACTGCCCATAAAAAGCTGCCACTACTTCGGACATACGCGGCGATGTAAGCTGTGACGATATTTCCAGCTGGTGCAGTCAGGGAGGGGCCACCCGGTAGAACTAACCCAGTTGAACTACCCGCATGCGATACAGTGCCAATAGTATATACTGTATCCCCTACGACTTGCATTTTCCCCGGTATAGAGCGAAAGTTAGGTCCATCAAGCCCTACCCACCCTACCGTTGGGGACGCTTGTCCAGTATTAGCGTGATGATGCCAGTGCCATACCCCAGCAGACTGCGCCCATAGTAGAGACGATATGAGAGCTTTCCACATTAGATATATAGTTTCAGCAAAAGTAAGTGTTTTATCCTCGCTCTGAATATCTGCTCATGTTATGTTTTGCGCGTTTCAGCCTGTCAGAGCGGGCACTCATGCTTTCTGCTAACTAAGGGTACCACCTCTGGTGATCCAGTCATGGACACACGCGTTGTTTGGGAGGAGTTACTTATTCGCGTTGGTACGGAGCCAGTTTAGTATTTCTGAAGCGCTGGTCTCGGGGGATACTCCTTGTCTGAATAAGGCTACTTTGCTCTGTGGATTGATGACCACCACGTCGC
>JANWXY010000067.1 GCA_025057135.1 Bacteroidia bacterium
TCACGACAGCTAAGACCGTATCACCCGCCTGATGATCAGGGATATTATTCTCAACGGCGCGCCTAGCAGGTCGGAGGGTGTCAGCATCTATGTGAGGCGGTAGCCACGGCAGAAAAACCGATGTATCGCAGTTTATCGCCGTCCGAGCGTTTGCAGTACTGCGATTGGAGGGCATCCCCATTTCAGAAGGCGGTAAAGGGATGACTTTCGGACCTGGCATGTTTTTGATTTGCCGCTGAATATCCGGAGGGAGCTCAGAGAGACGAAGCGGCTTCACTTTCCTCAATGGGGCTTGGGCATACGAAATAAGTGGTAGCAAGCCCACAGCTACCAGTATTTGTATTAGGTTTCGCATAGCGAAATCAAATATAAAGCGTTTTCTCAATACACAAGTGCCCCTCACATTTGTTGCCAAAGTTTGCTTTTGTTTCACATGTGAAGAGAGTGCAGTAATACGGCGCACTAATCACAATCTGAACACCCAATCACTGTGTATGACATATGAGCTGCTCGAGGGCACTTAGATTATCAGCATCCTCGGGAGATTTATCTCGACGCCAGGCCAAGATACGAGGAAACCGAACAGCATATCCGCATTTATGACGATTAGACCTCTGAATACCCTCAAACCCTATCTCAAATACCCAGACTGGTGGGACCTTCACTACGGGACCGACTTTCTCCACAGCGTGAGCACGCACCCAGCTGGTAAGCTCTCGCATTTCTTCATCCGTCAGCCCCGAGTAAGCTTTGGCGAAGGTTACAAGCTGACGCTGTTGATCCCATAGAGCAAATGTCAAGTCAGTAAACCATCCTGAGCGACGCCCATGTCCGCGCTGAGCATATACGAGGACAGCATCTACACTAAATGGGTTACGCTTGTATTTCCACCAGTAACCTCTGCGCCTCCCGACAAGATATGGACTGTCCTTTTTCTTGAGCATGAGTCCCTCTGCCCCTGAGGGAGGCGCCTTGCGACACTGCTCCATATGCTCCCAGTCTGTAATATCTATGACTGGCGAAATCTCTAAGCAGGGATAATCCAGCCCGAGCTTTTCCAAAAGCTGACGGCGTTCCGACAGAGGTTTATGGCGTATATCTTCCCCATTCCACTCTAATAAGTCATAAGCGAAAATTGTCGCAGGAAAGTCTTTCAGCAAAGTGGCTGAAACTTTTTTGCGCATGAGACGCCTTTGAAGGGCAGAAAAAGGCTGAACTACCCCATCTCGTACGATTAGTAGCTCCCCATCTATCACAGTGCCCGAGGGCAGAAGTTTGAATCGTTCGATGATGTCAGGAAAACTTTCCGTGACGCAGACGCCGCCGCGAGTCCAGAGCGCAAGCTTACCCCCTCGTTTCAAGAGCTGTACGCGGATACCATCCCATTTCCATTCTACTTGATAGAGAGATGGGTCATTTAGCTTGTGGTGAAAGTTTTCCCCCAAATCTTCTATGGGATAAGCGAGAAAAAACGGATAGGGCGTCAATACAGCTGTTTGTTCCGCAAGTAAATACTGATAAAAATGGGGAGAAGGCTCCCAGCCAGTACTTAGTCGCTGAGCGACATGCGCTTCTGGCATATGGAGCGCTTCGGCTATGGCGCGGGTTAGTAAGCCCTCCGCGACCCCTACTCGCATCGCCCCCAAGAGGATTTTGTGGAATAAAAAAGCCTCCCAAAAGCTGAACTTTTCCCAGTAGGTGCGCAACCACTGCCGCTGCTCCTCTTCTGTAAGCTTAGAAAGTCTGGGAAGCTCTATTTCTGCAAGCTGGGGCACAGACAGACCGCCACTTAACGGCTTCCCTCGGTTGGGCAAGAGCAAAGCCACTGTCTCAGATAAGTCCCCTACATAGTGATAACAGTCTTCTATTACACTCAATGGCAAACCGAGATACTCAGCAAGCCAAGAACGAAGTTTTCTCGGAGAAACAAACCGTCGGGCATGCCCACCGCTTAGGAGCTTTACAGCCCATGCCGCTTCATGAGGGTCTGCTGTTTGAAAGTAATCTATGAGAGCTTTTAGCTTAGCGTTTTGACTTTGAGTTTGGTCAAGGGCTCGATAGAGGGCGATAAAGCGCTCCATTCTGCTCGCATGAAACATTATAAGTCATGCAAACTACGGCTAAAGAAGGTTTAGAGGTGCATGTGTATTCGCTCGCGTAAAGTAGCAAATAGCATTTTTTTGTCAAGCTCACCAGCTCGCTCGTAGGCATCTTCAAGGTGCATAATCAGCCGCAAAATAATGTACGGATGGGACAGGGAAGCATAATGTGCGAGATTTTCAGATAAACCGGCGTTTCTGAGAGTCTGCTTGAGCTGAGCGGCCAATAGAATGTAGCCTTTTCTATACGGGTCAATGTAAAAATGGAGATTTCCATCAAAATATCTTACCAAGTACTGTGAGCCGATAGGGACCATAGACACTTGCAGGCCGAGCTCAGATGCTAAAAGATAATATAAAACTGCAAGCGAAAAACTATTTCCCCTGCGAGTGTCTATGACCTCGTTGATGTAGTAGTACCGCGGCGTTGCTGGACGGGTAACCTCAGCTTGGAATCTTTCCTGTACAAAAAGCTGCCGATTGATTACTAAGAGCTTTTCAAAAGGGTCCCCATGGGGCGACATCTGCAACCATGTCGTGTGAATCAATCGCCTATATGCGCTGGTATATTTTGAGATGTTTAGAGAGGGATAGCGCAGCTGCGCCACATATATTAGGGCTGTAAATAAAGGCTGTTCAGGCGCTAATCTCCACTCATAAAGAAGCTGACCTATCGTCTCGAGCTGGACAAGCTCCAATAGTTCTTCTATCCGCTGCTGAATCAAAGGGTCCGATGTCTCCAACCATTTCTGCTCTAAAAGGGGAATAGCGGACTGTCCAGCCGTCAGTAGCATTTCCTCAATATGCGACTGCACCTGCGGATCCGGGTCATCCACTAAATACAAGAGCGCACGCAGCCGTTCTATCTCCACTATACAAAAATGCATACGGGAGTTGGAAACTAAACGACTGCTTCATCTTTTTTTGTATCTTTGAGGTATGAGACACCTAAGACTCGTACTTATCCTCTCGGCTATATGGGCGCAAGAAGAAAGCCGAACTCGTACGACTACCCCGACCCCACCACGCCCTCAGACGCGCGCTATACCCACCACTCCTACACCCAAAGCTCCGCAAGAAGTGGTCGTCATGGAAACTATATCTGGACGCATAACTACTAAGACTGGAGAAGGCGTACCAAACCTCCAAATAGCAATCTTAGACAAGAATACCGGCAACGTCTTAGGTCAAACTCTCACGGATAAAGAAGGTAACTACGCCCTCGTGATCCCCGCCTCCGCCCAGAAAGTCATTGTACGCATGAGTAAGGATGGGAAATCTTTCGTAGAGAAAGAGTACACCCTGGAGGAGCTGACAGGGGCAGCCTCCGACATTGTTTTTTGATTGCCAAGAAGCTCTAACTTTATCTCATGCGATGGATAGGGCTGCTCCTTGCGTTAGTGTGGGGGCAAGAAACTGTTTGGCCCGGACGGATTTTATTTGAGCTCAATAAAAGCTACACTGTAACTAACCTACCCGAAGAGCTGGAGAGCTTACGCGTATATCTGCAAGGAACCATCAGAGAACGCTTTCCAGCACTTCGGAGCAAGGAGCCGATATACGTACTTGATTATCAAGCCAATCTGTCTCCAATGTACGTAGCCAAACTTTGGCGGCGCAGCCCAGCTATTTTATATGCAGAACCTGAATACGTCCCCCACCCGCTCGCCCCTCTGCCCTCCAAAAGCCCCTTATCAACTCCCCAGACTGAGCTAACCTACACCCCAAACGACCTCCACGCAAACAACTTTTGCCTTTCTCACATGCATGTCCTGCAAGCCTGGGATAGTACGCACGGCGATACAACTGTCGCTGTGGCTATCGTAGATACTGATGTTCGCTTTGATCATCCAGACCTTGTAGAAAATATCGCCTACAACTGGAATGACCCTATAAATGGGACTGACGATGACGGGGACGGCTATGTAGATAACTTTCAAGGATGGGACCTGGTGGGAGCAAGCTATGGAGGGTCTGGCCCTTTTTCACCTGATAATGATACACGACGAGCCACTGGCGGACATGGGACATGGGTGGCTGGATACGCAGGAGCTACTACCAACAATGGCATAGGCATCGCTGCTCCAGCTTTCAAATGTCGCGTTCTACCTGTAAAAACTGCCCCTGACAATCAAGATATTCTCTGGGCTGCTTATGATGGGATTTTATATGCGGCACAAAAAGGGGCTAAGGTCATCAACTGCTCTTGGGGGGGCACTTTTCGCAGTCAAGCTGCTCAGAACTTCATCTCTCAGGTCGTGAATACGTACGATCCTTTGATTGTAGCGGCTGCTGGAAACGTTCCGCCGGATACCCCTGCAAAGTTCTATCCTGCTCAATACGACGGGGTCGTCTCTATAACGGCTGTAAATACCGCTGATATCTGGGGTGGGTGGGTGCAGATAGGTTATGATATAGACTTAGCCACTACGGGCGAAGGCATTACTACGACAGGTTTGAACTCTTATTTTTCCTTCGGAGCGACAACTTCTTTTGCTTCTGGGCAAGCGGCTGGTGCCGCAGCTCTTTTGCGATCTTGGCGCCCAGACTTGAATGCCCGTCAAGCTGCAGAGCTCCTTCGTATCACCGCTGACTCCGTCGAGCCCTCCAACCCAGCTCACCTTCGATACCGCCTCGGACGCCGAATCAACCTCCATCGGGCAATTCTCACCCAAGACACGCCAGCATGCCGGGTCGTAAGCTGGCAAACTTATGACAGCAATGATAGCCTACCTTTCGCAGGGGAAAACTTCTATCTAACCGCAACATACACGAACTATTTATCCCCAGTGGCGAACCTGACCGTCAGTGTAGAACCCCTCACATCGCACCTTCAGGTAGTTCAAGGTACCTATGGGGTAGGCAACTTGGGCACGCTACAAAGCCACACACAGACGACTCCATTTACGCTACAGGTACTCCCTTCCTGTCCCCCAAACGCCCGCCTGCCCATACTGTTTCGCTTCACTGGGGACGGGGGCTATTCAGACTATCAAGTGATTGAACTCTCGGGTATAAATCCGGCCTATGTGCACTTAGACTCAGCCCAGCTACGAACGACCCTGTGCGGAAACGGACGCATTGGCTATTATGATACCCCTGCCAACACCCAAGGAAGAGGCGCTCTTTGGGGCATTTCCACAGAATCCTGGTTATTTGAGGGGGGCTTAGTGGTAGCGGATGATACAAGCGCTCATTTGAGCACTCGTCGTCCTATAAATGGTATGTTCAATCACTTCGCTCCCACAAGTGCAGCTTCTCATGGTGTCCAAGGTCTGTATGAGGTCGGCGAAGTAAATTTTATGGATGCTGGTGGCATCGGACAGAGCTCTCCCAGCGGTATCTCAGGAAAAGGGCTTGCCTTTCATGGACGAGCTTATGCTCCGCGACATTCCCCCGCAGACCCGTTTGTAGCTTTCATATATCGGGTTGAAAATCTGTCTAACAATACCTACCCTGACCTCTCGGCAGGATGGTGGTTTGACTTTGATGTAGGGAATAATCCCGCCACAGATGCAGCATTCGTTCATCCGTCTCTACCGCTGGTATATGCCCGAAACGGCGCTCAGAATCGCTTCATCGGTGTGGTGCTACTCTCAGAGCAGCAGCCCATACTCCGTGTAGGGCGCGTAGATACATTTACTGCGGCGCTGAATGCGTATTTAGGGCTGCTGCGTAGCAGCTCAGGCGCTACCAGTACAAGTGGCGATGTCTTTTCCTTCGCTGGATTTCGGGGTATAAACCTCGGTCCAGGCGCACAGGATACCATAGCTTTTGCCCTTGTAGGAGGGACTACCGTAGCTGATCTGGTAAGCCATGCCCAGGAGGCTCTAACCTGGTACGCTTGCTTCATTGGTGGGTACTCGCCTGTGGTAAATCTGGGGGCCGACAGAACGCTATGCCTCGGCGATAGCCTGGTTGCGAATGCTCCAACGGCGAATCAGTATTACTGGACTTATGGCGAAAGTACTCCAGTCATTTATCCTCAAGCGTCTGGTGTATATTGGGTACTTGTGAGAGACACAGATGGCTGTTGGGGCTATGACGAAGTCCAAATCAACCTCCAGCAGTTATCTCCCCCTTCGATCAGCTTCAATCCCGGTCTCACTGTGTCGGTAGGAACTCCATTTACCGCCGCAGAACAGAGCTCCCTACCTTATTCCTACGAATGGAGCGTCGATGGACAAACCTACACAGGACTTTCTTTTACCCACACTTTCACGCAAACTGGCACTTACACCTTATGGCTGCGTCGTACCGACGGGGTCTGCCGAGACAGCCTTAGCTGGCAAATAACCGTATCTACTTCCACCACAATCTCTGCTATCCCAAGCTCACCTATACGGCTTTACCCTAATCCCACGGATGGTACGTTTGTACTGGAGTACAACCAGCTCTCATTAGATAGCGAGCGAATAGTCTTGTATGACCACACGGGCAGGCGAGTCTGTGAAATACCCATTCAAACCAGCGGCACTTCCTATAGGCTACCAGAAAAACTACTGCCAGGACTGTATTTGTGGCAAATAGGCAGCTTGCACGGCCAGCTCCTATACATTCCCTAAGATGCGTACCTTTGCAGCATGTCTCGCGTATGTATGGCGACGGGCCGACGCCCCCGCAGCGGCTATAACGTCTCTCACTCAAATAGACATACAAAGCGCCGGTTTGATATAAACCTTCAGCGCAAAAGACTCCCTATAAATGGGGAGATGACCGAGCTTCGCCTCACCGCTCGCGCACTTAAGACCCTCTATCGCAAAGGGTATCTGCCTGGTCAAGGATAGCCAATGCCCGTCCTATTTGCTGAGCGAGAATACCTGCTGTAAGAGCTGCAGGATGGCTTTTACGAGAGAGCAGTCTGGCAGCGATGCATTGTACCATGGTAGCCAGTAAAGCGGCTTGGAGAGGGGGGACTTTTTGGGCTAAGAAGCCTACTATCAACCCTGTAAGTACATCTCCTGTGCCTGCCGTCGCCAGAGACGGCTCCATGAGAGAGAAAAAGTAGGCATCTCCTTTCGGCGTGGCGACAATAGGATTAGCCCCTTTGAGGAGTACCAGTGCTCCACTTCTTTGCGCAAGGTGCAGCGCAGACTCCAAACGACGAGCTTGAACCTGCTCGGTATTCGTTCGCAGGAGACGAGCAGCCTCCCCAGGATGCGGCGTCAGGATACAGTTTTGAGACGGGAGCAGGGGCAAAAGTGTCTCGTCGGATGCGAGGATATTCAGAGCGTCAGCGTCTAAGATACAGGGCACTTTGACACGAGGCAAAACCTCTCGCAGAAAAGCCTGTGTATCTGGTACATTTCCTAATCCAGGACCAAAAGCCACAGCCGCTTTATCAGATAAATAAGACTGAGCCCAAATACCCGCAGCTTGATTGAGATAAGGAAAGTTATCATCTCCGTAGGCTAAACTCATGCCACTCAAAGTCCGCCGATGAAAGCTACTTGCCGCAGAGCCTGGTATCAGCGCCGTAGCTAATCCCGCACCTGCTCGTAAAGCTGCAAGAGTCGCCAGTGCCGCAGCACCACCTTTTCCCCGAGAACCCCCAACGATAAGTGCATGACCAAAGCTTCCCTTGTGTGCATCCGGCGGACGAGCTGGCAAAAATCGTTTGATACTCCGAGAACTCACCCAAAAAGTACGCGTGCCTATGCGCTCTATCACTTCTGAATACATCCCGATATCTACTACATGAACCTTTCCGCAGTACAAAGCCGCCGGCGTTACCAAATGGCAAATCTTGGCTGTTTGGAAAGTTATTGTATGCTCGCAACGCAAAGGCTCATTTATAAGAGCCCCCGTATCTCCACTCAACCCCGAAGGTAAATCCACAGCCACCGTGGAGAGGCCCAAAGAGCGCAGAAAGTCTATCAGCGAGGCATATACAGGATTGAGTTTCTCTGACAGTCCGACGCCTATCAGAGCATCTATGAGAATAGGCTTAGGGTCAGTTTGAGCGAAAGCTTGAAGCTTTCTAAGATTATCTGGTGAAAGTATATGGCAGGTAACGCCGAAACGGGTGAGAATATCATATTGAATCCGAGAGAGCGCTGATAGCTTATCGGGTGACTTGGCGAGTAGGATAAAAATTTCTTTACCTGCTTTGCGAAGGTACCTTGCGATTACGAGCCCATCGCCCCCATTATTGCCTCCCCCAGCAACGACGATAAAGCGCTGGGATTGAGGATATAGCTTTTGGATGAGTGCAGCAGCGCGCCGACCCGCCGTTTCCATCAGAAGGACTCCTAAGTATCCATACTCCAGCTGCATGATCTCATCTGCACGGCGAGCCTGCGCCGAGTTGAAAACAGGTCTCATCTTTTACAAAGCTACGATAGGGATGCCTTCTTCGCTGCGTAAGCCACCGCTTCCTCGCCTCGCACAAGAGGCTTGTATTTGAGAGAAGGAGAAGAGAGAAACGCACCGATATCATAGGAGCTCCAGCGCTCATCCACCCGAGAAATTATCTCATCAGACATCACAATTACATTCGGCCAGTCCCGAGTGAAACCATCCAGCTCTGGTGTCTTAGTACTCGCATCTAATATCAGGTGCGGCCGTCCATCTGCGTCCTCTATCAGGCGTGCATCCCTGCGCATGTCAGTATTATTAGCGAAACGCCAAAAAACATCCCCTAAATCTTGTATGGGCATCTCCCCATCAATCACCAGAATAGCCTTTATCCCCCGAAAAGCCGGATGATGCGCCAAAGCCTCTGCAAGGCGGCGTCCATGATGCGGCTGAGATTTATGGAATGCCCCTATCCAGACTGGAATGCCAGCCTCAATCAGGCGCAAATTGACCTCCCGCAGCTCAGGAAAGTATGATTGAAGTGCAGACAAAGTAAGCCGTTCAAGTTCCGGAGCTGGGTAAGCTTGGGAGGGAAGAATAGCCTCTTCGGAATGTTTGCGCGTTCCATCTATGCCGAGCTTTCCACCGAAGCCCATTTGACTGCAGGAGTGGTCCAGTACATCTATCGGGCCCTGCGAAAAAACTATATCTGTACGCAAATCAGCATTCTGCGCTAAGGCACGCGCTACCGCCCAGTAGTCCCGCAGAGGCACATCGGCATCTACCACCAGCGCTATTTTAGTGAACATCAGTTGGCCAGCCCCCCATAAAGTGTGTATAGCTTTCATACCCTGCCCAGGATACTCTTTATGGATAGACGCAATAGCGAGATTGTGAAATACCCCTTCTACGGGCAATTCCATATCCACCAGCTCGGGGATAAAGGTGAGACGAAGAGGCGCTAAAAAGATGCGTTCGGTAGCCTTGCCGAGCCATGCGTCTTCCTGAGGGGGGATACCTACGATCGTTGCAGGATAGATGGCATCTTTTCTATGTGTGATGGCTGTGACGTGAAATGCAGGATAATAATCTGGCAGCGAGTAGTAGCCAGTATGATCACCAAAAGGGCCTTCTAATCGCAGAGGTTCTGTGGGGTCCACGTAGCCCTCTATGACGATGTCTGCATCTGCAGGAACCTCTATAGGCTGAGTAAGACAAGGAACGAGCTCTACGGCACGGCGGCGCAGGAAACCCGCCAGGATATATTCATCTACATTTTCTGGCAGAGGAGCCGTCGCTGCATAAGTATAGACAGGATCCCCCCCCAAAGCGATAGCTACGGGCATTTTCCTCCCATGAGCTTTCCACGCTTCATAATGCCTACGAGATACCTTGTGCAGCTGCCAGTGAATCGCCGTAGTATAGTCATCAAATACCTGTACGCGATACATACCCACATTCCGAGCCCGAGTCTCTGGATGATAAGTATGTACTATCGGTAGTGTGATAAATGGTCCCCCATCTTTAGGCCAGCAAGTCAAAATCGGTAACATGGATAAGCGGGCATCTTTCCCTGTATAAACTATCTCTTGACAGGGCGGCTTGCCCCGACGCCACCGGCGCGGCATGTACCCCGCAACTTCTCCGAGTGTAGGTAAAAGGGACAGCTTCTCCCACAGTGAGGCTTTCGGCCCCGTCAAGCGTTGAAATAAGCTAAGGATGCGGCGCGAGATTTCCTCTATATCCTGTACTCCGAGTGCTATCGCCATTCGTCTCTCTGAGCCGTACGCATTCATCAGTACAGGAAACCGCGTACCCGTCTCCTCAAATAAAACCGCAGGACCACCCGCTTTGCTCAGACGATCTACAATCTCCGTCATCTCTAAATGTGGCGACACCGGTACTCGCACCCGCTTAAGCTCTCCATTCTGCTCTAATCGCTCAATAAAGGCTCGCAGGCCAGCCATTTTTTTCACATATCATAGAACAAAAACCTAAGGCTCCCAAGCCTCTTGGTCCCCATCCAAATGTAGAGAACACAGAGATGCCGCCTCTTCTGCATAGAGGTATCAAAGGCAGCCTGTCTCCCGATAATCATAAAGACGCCAAAATACCCGTAGCCTAAGCCCACGCAAAGTACCTAAGGCGAGTCTTTTCGCCTTTTACTCATTTGGCTACCTTCACAGAGATGATAGGAAGCCTTGTGTGTCTCTGGGCTCAATTTGTGCTATCTGATGTACATGTGCTTTCACCTGAGAGGATTGCTTGCGATTCCCGCCGGGTATATCGCAGCCACAATAATGTGGACATTACATTCTTCCAGGGGAAATACTATTTAGCCTTCCGGACTGCACCCACACATTTCCCTTCTCGCAAAGCCCAAATCCGCATTATGCACTCCAGTGACTTACAGGAGTGGACCTGTGATACGAGCTTTTGTATGGGAAGGGACCTAAGAGAACCCCGCTGGCTCGTGTGGAAAGGAAGGCTATATCTGTATTTTTTCGCTGGCTCTCAGAGTAGCTGGAGATTTGACTCAAAGGGCATAATCGGAGCTACCCAAGAAGGGAATGGACGCTGGGATACCTTTCAGATTGGCTGGGCAGGCTGGGTACCGTGGCGAGCTCGGGCAGGAGACAGCGTAGCGTATTTGTCGGTATACTGGGGGCGTGATTTATATGGGCTTAGGCACCATTCCGAAGTTCGCCTACTTTGTAGTACAGATGGGCGCTCTTGGCATTCTCTAACACCAGCTCCACAGCTCAGCCTTCCCCATGCCACAGAAACCGATTTCTGGATAGAGTCTGACGGGAAGTTGTGGGCTATCACCCGTTCGGAAGGCCGAGGGAGTTACCTTTCTTATGCATCCTCCCCAGACTCACCATGGACCTCCATAGCCTTGGAGAATAAATACGACAGCCCCTTACTCTTTGGAACACCTGATGGCCTTTACCTGATAGCACGTCGGCATCTTCCTGGTAAGGCTGACCGAGCCCCCCGCGTCCTTCCCGCATTCATACGCAGGTACTGGAACCTGCTCTTATATTCCCTCAGCCGGAAGAGAACCGCCCTTTACAGAATAGATACCCTTCATCACCGAGTAGAGTGGCTTATGGACATCCCTGGATGGGGAGACACGGCATTTCCAGCAATCTATCCAAGCCGTGGAGAAGAGTTCATCATAGCGAATTACACCAATCCCCTTTCAGGCAAGGATGTATGGTGGCTTCGTGGTCAGCTTAGTCGGACCGTTATATATACTGCTCGTTTGCGCTGGGTATCAGGGAAAGGCAACTGAGTCCTTGGATAATGCTGCCATCAAAGCTATCTCACCGCCAAGGATAAGCTCGGGGAGCGACGCCCTGCGCCGTACCCACTTAGCTCACTCCACTACAATCTGGATAGCTTTATGGCCCATACTTTCCCTCACAATATAGACTCCGGCTGTCACCTCAGGCAGCTTCAATTGATGAATGCCCGGAGTCAGGGACCACTGATGTATTTGCTTTCCGCCGATATCTCTCAGCTCAAATATCCCCTCATGGAGCATAGAGTTCTCTATCCAGAAAGTTCGTTGAGAGATTATTGTAGGATAGACCTTCCATGCTCGCTCATGGCGTCCAGATTCCTGCAAAAGATGGGCAGGAGTAGTCGGAATATTTATCCGCATCACAAATGCGTCTGAGACGCTCTGGTAGCCCGCTCCTATGGTTGCGGGGAAGTTTGGCGACTCTGTGAAGCCTGCTATGTACATCCCCCCCGAAGAATCTACGGCGACGGCGTAAGCGCCATCTTCATTCTCCTTTCCAATGAAAGTACTGTACAGAAGCTGATTACCCTGGGGGTTGAGCTTGAAAGCGATAGCGTCATCATTCCCGTTGTACACTTGACTGATAGCATTGGAGGTCGTCGGGAAAACCACATCATTACCTATGGCTCGGCCGGCGACATAGATATTACCACTGGTATCTATGGCTATCGCCTCCCCACGAATATCCCCAGTCTGTCCCACCACAGTACTGAACTTTACCTGTGAAGTAGTGGGAATGTTGGGATTAGGGTCAAGCTTTATCACAAACGCATCCTTTGAGATAGGCTGTACAGTGCCATCGTAGCTGCCCGGCGTCGTAGGAAAGTTTGTTGCTGCCGTGTTTCCAGTTAGATACACTATCCCATTTTTATCAATCGCCAAGTCCAAAACTGCGGTGGTATTATTCCCTGCGATGTAGGTCCCGTATTCTAATGCGCTTCCTGTGGCGTTTATTTTGACCAGAAACCCACTTCCGCCTGACCCTGCTGTGAGAGCAAAGCTGCCGGACACTGTGGGAAAGTTAGTAGAGAACGTAAAGCCACCCACATATGCTTTCCCAGAAGCATCCACAGCGATACAGAAGGACTCATCGGAGGAGCTTCCGCCGATGTAGGTTCCATAGATTAGGTCGCCTATCCCGCCATTAGCGGGGTTAATCTTGACGAGAAAAGCATCTGAGGTACCACCCAGGCTATTATCATACGCCCCTGCTGTCACAGGGAAGGATGCCGCAGATGATTGAGTATAACCTGTTACATAAACTCGTCCTGAGGCGTCTACGGCTACATCGCGCGCTTCATCTATGCTATTTCCGCCAATGTATGTCCCATACAAGAGCGTCGTGCCGTTAGCGTTTAGTCGCAAGATGAAGGCGTCTTTATCGCCTCCCACGGAAGGCTTGGTAGGACGATAGGAGCCAGGCGTAGTAGGGAAGTTTGTAGAAGCTGTATAGCCAGCCAAGAAGAGCTCGCCCGATGGCCCAACGGCCACCGCATTCACAGCATCGCTGAACGTACCACCGATAAATGTACTATATTCCAGAGCGCCGGTATTTCTATTCAGCTGAGAGAGAAAACCATCAGTCCCGTCGTGAGAGGTGTCATAAGCTCCGATAGTGGTAGGAAAAGTAGGAGAGAGAGTTTGTCCTACTACCAGCAGTTTATTAGGCGCAGATAGCGCGATATTGTACGCTTCATCTGCGTTTCCACCACCCAATATATGGCTCCATACATAAGGGTCTATAATCAGAGGAAGCCGTTTATCATAAGTGCCTGTAATCAAGCGAATCTCCTGTCCGGTTGTTTCCCATCGCACTGGGACAGCCCGCTTACGCCCTTCAATAAACTGATACGCCCGAAGGTCGCATATTTCCACCGGGCCGAAACGCGTGGCCAAGGAGAGTTTATTACCTACTACTTGGATGCCATAAGCGCCCTCCACACGAAGCCGAATTGCCGAGGGATCGGCCCCAGGTGTAATAATGTAGTCATATCTCAGTCGCCCCTCATCAAAATACCATCGCTGTGCTATGCCAGGGTAGATATTTTCCATAGTCAGTTCGCTATATAAAGGCACTTCTGCTGCCCAGCGATGAGGAGCATTACCGAGGAGGTAGTTGTAATGCGCTGACAAAGGCCCCTGTCCAATAAAGCGCACACTGGCGGAAGCACCTACATGATAGACCCGCAGAACATGTCCCACACGCCTATAAGCACGACGAGAACGCCTTAACTCCGACATTTCAGAGACATTATCCGAAGCGTTCGGAATAAGCTGATAGAAGTCATACACGACCCCTTCTCTGGTAATCCAAGCGGCTAATCCCGGTTGATGATGCATGTACATGACTTCATCCGTCCACTGACCTTTATTCTGAATGAAAAATCGGGAGGCGGTCTGAAATCCATGCCATGAATAGGCTACCACAGGAAGCAGCCCAAGCAGTCCGGGTCCCATACGAAGTATGATTTGCGGCATACCCCTGAAAAGTTTTTGCGATAGGGCAAAAATATCATTTAGCCGCTATAATACTTGTAGCACAACTTCCCAGGATAGTGAAACGGCATACAAGAAGGCGTCAAGACAAACTCTCAGACAGCCAGACATTTAAGCAAGGGCTCTGTGATGTTTATGAGGATGCCTGCCCCTCTATTATGGCTCGGTTACATGTATTTTTGACTACATGGCAAATCCTACATTCTGGCGGAGCTTATTCCGTACAAAACCCGTAGAGGCTTATCAAAAAGAAGCGCAACAAACGACTCTACGACGAGCTTTGGGACGCTGGTCGCTCGTCTCCATGGGTATTGGAGCGATTATCGGAGGAGGGATATTTACTCTGACGGGGGTGGCAGCTAAGCTATATGCTGGTCCTGCTCTGGCAATCTCATTTGTCATAGCAGGCTTCGCCTGCTTACTCGCGGCGATGGCATATGCGGAGTTTGCCAGCATAGTCCCCGTAGAAGGGTCAGCATATGCCTACTCTTATGCCACAGTCGGTGAAATAGTGGCATGGTTTATCGGGTGGAATCTCGTCTTAGAGTACATGATGGGGGCAACCACCGTCGCCGTGGCGTGGAGTGGATACTTTGATAAACTCCTTCATCTGCTTGGGGCAGAGATACCTTATTGGCTGATGAACGACCCTTTTACCGCTGCTGAAAAAGCCAAATCATTAGGGCTACCTGCCCCAGCTTTCGCTATCAACTTGCCAGGCTTCATCATATCCTGGGTCGTTACAGCCATCCTACTACGAGGCATCAAGGAAACTGCCTCTACGAACAACCTCATTGTCTTTATCAAGGTGGGAGCGGTATTGTTTGTCATACTGGCAGGTCTATTTTTCATCAAACCTGAGAACTGGAAACCGTTTATTCCGGCGCCTGAGGTAGACTTGGAAGGGAATGTTCATTACGGGTGGGCGGGGATATTCACAGCCGCGACGATTGTATTTTTTGCTTACATCGGCTTTGATGCCGTCTCCACTCAGGCAGGCGAGGCTATAAACCCGCGCCGCGATGTGCCTTTCGCCATAGTTGCCTCCCTGCTAATTACGACTTTACTCTACATCGGGGTGTCAATCGTACTTACGGGTATGGTACCTTACAAACTTTTAGACCCGCGAGCCCCGGTAGCTTCTGCCTTCGCAGGGGCTGGGGTGAAGTGGGCTACCTATATTATCACTTTCGCTGCGGTAGCGGGACTAATCTCAGTGATGCTCGTTATGCTGCTGGGGCAAACGCGCATATTTCTCGCCATGGCCAAAGACGGCCTCCTCCCAAACGGTATATTTGGATATGTCCATCCGAAGTACAAAACGCCTTTCCGAAGCACGCTACTTGTAGGAACCATAATCTCTCTCGTAGCCAGCTTCGTCCCCATCGTAAATGTCTCAGAACTTACAAGTCTGGGTACTCTCCTGGCTTTTACGCTTGTATCGCTTTCGGTATTTATTCTACGCATCAAGCGCCCTGATTTAGAGCGTCCATACAAGGTGCCTTTATGGCCTCTCGTATCGCTGGGAGGTGTACTCGTGAATATATTCTTGATGAGCCAAGCTCGCAAAGAGAACCTACGAGCTTTCGCCATATGGGGGATAGTGGGGGTTATTGTATATCTCCTGTACAGTCGCCATCATAGCAAGCTCCATCAGTAAAGCTAACTTTGCGCCCCGTATGACCTCTCTCCTTTTCCTTCCTATCGGGCTAGCGGGTGTAGGGTTGTTATTTCTTTTGTGGAGAAGCCGTTGGGTTCTCTCTCAGAGCACAGGTGAAGCCCGAATGCAAGCCATTTCCAGCTACATTGCTCGGGGAGCCTTAGCCTTTCTGAAAGCTGAGTGGCGAGTATTGGCGGTGTTTGCCCTGATAGTCGCGGCCTTATTAGCATATAGTGGTACGCTTTCTGGGCATGACGGACAGGTGCGTTCTCACCCGCTCATTGGCGCTGCATTCTTGATAGGGGCTTTCACTTCTGCCTTGGCAGGATATATCGGGATGCGCATCGCTACCCGCGCTAATGTCCGAACTACCGAGGCGGCCCGTACCTCTCTGGCCCGGGCATTTAGTATTGCTTTTCATGGTGGCTCTGTCATGGGGGTAGGCGTAGGCTCTCTGGCTGTACTTGGCATGGGCGGGCTCTTTTTGGCTTTCTACTGGCTATTTGCGGGGGGGAATCCCCTCAGCCCCGAAGTGAGTCGCGTAATAGAAGTCGTTACAGGATTTTCGCTGGGTGCTGAGAGCATTGCGCTATTTGCCCGGGTAGGTGGAGGTATATACACCAAAGCCGCCGATGTAGGTGCGGACTTAGTGGGGAAGATTGAAGCTGGAATCCCCGAAGATGACCCGCGCAATCCGGCTGTCATCGCAGATAATGTGGGCGATAATGTCGGGGATATCGCAGGTATGGGCGCTGACCTTTTCGGTTCGTATGTCGCCACGATACTGGCTACCATGGTGCTTGGGGGCGAGATGATTCAGAGTACGGGGGATTTAGGTCCTGTGCTGCTACCGCTACTTTTAGCAGGTACGGGGCTGCTATTTTCTATCATAGCCACCTTTTTCGTCAAAGTAAAAGAAGGGGCGGGCCCCCAGCAGGTACAAAATGCCCTCAATATCGGCAATTGGGGGGCTGTGATCCTCACGGTGATAGCCTCTTATGGACTCGTCATGTGGCTCCTGCCGAAGGGGGCAGAGCTTCGTGGTCAAGCGGTGTCCCCCACGCAGGTTTTCGGTGCGATAGGTATCGGCTTACTGGTGGGGGCGCTGATGAGCTGGATTACTGAGTATTACACAGGTATGGGGAAGCGTCCAGTACGCTCTATTGTTCAAAGGTCTCTTACAGGACACGCTACAAACATCCTCGGAGGCATAGCGGCTGGAATGGAATCTACCGCTCTGCCTGCCGTGATTATGGCTGGGGGGATTTTGGGAGCATACGCCTTAGCGGGGCTGTATGGCGTCGCTATTGCTGCGACAGGTATGATGAGTACTACGGCGATGCAGCTCACGATAGATGCTTTTGGCCCGATTGCAGACAATGCAGGCGGTATCGCTGAAATGAGCGGACTACCGGAAGATGTACGAGGACGCACCGATATCCTGGATGCAGTGGGAAATACTACCGCAGCAATGGGTAAAGGGTTCGCCATCGCTTCGGCAGCGCTTACAGCCCTTGCGCTCTTCGCTGCGTATGTCGGCGTAGCAGGCATACGAGGAATAGATATCTACAAAGCACCCGTCTTAGCAGGGCTTCTCCTTGGCTCGATGGTGCCTTTTCTTTTCTCCTCCCTCGCCATATCTGCCGTAGGAAGAGCTGCAATGGATATGGTAAAAGAAGTGCGCCGCCAGTTCCGTGAAATCGCTGGACTCATGGAGGGCAAAGCCGAACCCGAATATGAACGCTGTGTAGAAATATCTACTCAGGCTGCGCTCCGCGAGATGGTACTGCCCGGAGCTCTCGCGCTAATCATACCTGCCATTGTAGGCTTGACTCTCGGAGCGGAAGTCCTCGGCGGCTACATGGCAGGCGTTACAATGACAGGTGTCCTCTTGGGGCTTTTCCAGAGTAATGCAGGCGGAGCTTGGGACAATGCGAAAAAGTCCTTCGAGAAAGGCGTAGAAATAGACGGACAAGTGTATTACAAAAAGTCTGACCCTCACAAGGCAGCCGTCACAGGCGACACTGTGGGTGATCCCCTGAAGGACACTTCTGGCCCCTCTATGAATATCCTCGTCAAGCTCACAGGGATTGTGGCGTTGGTGCTGGCGCCTTATTTGGCTGCCTGAAATACTTCGGGCACAAAATGCAGATACAACGGGGGGTAAGGTTCATGCCTTATCCCCCGTATTGATTGAAGCAGAGTATTCGGTTCGTATAAAACGCTGGCAAATAGACTCTACGGGCTGGGTAGCGATAGGGCCGCATCTTTCACACCTTCTGAACCAGATAGAAGGCGTGCATTTACGAGATTACGGCGGGCAAGGGGGGTTGAAAACCTTGTCTATACGTGGCATGGGGGCTCCACTTACAGGCGTTACCTTTCAGGGACTGCCGCTACGAGCGCCGACCTTAGGCCTGGTCAATTTGGCTCCTTTCTTTTTGCCCGCCCTACGGGAAGTAAGTTTCACCCCAGGAAGCGACCTAAGTGCCTCCCCAGGTGCAGTAGGTATCCTCTCTCTGTCATGGCATCCAAGGTACAGGCAATATCATGTCGGATGGCGTATCGCCGAGTATGGCGAAGCGCTGGTCTATGGGGCTTTTGAAACGCCCAGGGGGCTCGTCCAAGCCTCAGCGCTCACAGCGATGAATAGATATCCTTTTACTGAACCGGCTAAGGGCATCCGAGAAAGCGCCGACTATCGCTACATCCAAGGAGCGTGGGCCTATCGGCATAAAGGTGTCCAGATTACAGGATGGGGCTTTGGAAGCTGGCAATTTATCCCCCCGCCAGTTTTACTTGGGACGGCTGGTGGCCCTTTGGAGCAGTTAGCCCAGCGTTTTCTGGCACACACCATAGAGTCTCATACGCCACTTGGAGAGCTGCGAGTCCAGCACCTTACAGAGATGGTGAGCCATACAGATGCCTTTGGTCAGATGGGTTGGAGTCGCCTCCATACCATGCAAGGACAGCTCCAAAGGCGCTGGCAGTATAAGACCATAATAGGGGCATTCACGCTATACGGCGCTGCCGATAAAGTGCGCAGTAACCGAATGGCACGAGGTTTTGAGCTGCTCCCTGCCATCGCCCAGTACGAAGGCGCCCTTACCAACTTTCTCTTTTGGTCTAAAAGTACCTTTTATGCCCGAGGCGAAGCGAGACTCACTTTTATGAGCCGGTTTCCGCCTCAGCTTTCGCTACTCATGCGGGCTGGCTGGCGCACTTTGGGTATAGAAATGATGCGCGGCGTGCGTTTCCCCAGTTTATGGGAAAGGTACTGGGTAGGCTATGGCAATCCCGCTTTATCCCCAGAACAGTCTGGCCAAATACAAGTCTTCGCAGAAAAGTCATGGCGAGCGTACCGGGTATATGTAGCGGCATTCATGGCACAGACGCAAAACCGCATAGTTACCATACCGCTTTCGCCTGTACGATGGCAAGCATACAGCTTAGGCTATGTAGAAAGTCTGGGAGGCGAGGGACGCATAGAATACTGCCAGCGGAAGATACGCTTATGGCTAAGCGCTACCTTCCTAAGCGCCAAGGAATACTCCTTTTCTACCGGAGGCATACTACCTTATACACCACCCTATCTCCTCAACTGGGGCGCTCAGTATCGTACGCTACGCTGGCAAGTGCGCTATCAAGCTCACTACACAAGCTGGCGTACCAGCAGCTTAGCCCCGAGTAGATATACCATCCTACCCCCGTATTCCCTGCATGCTGTGTCATGGATGTACATCAGAGACTATTGGCAGATAGAGATAGGCAGCGAAAATCTATTTAGCACCCCTTATGAGGTAATCAAAGGCTATCCGATGCCGCCTAGACAGATTTACCTGCACTGGAGCGCGACACTAAGGGGAAAGGATTAGCTTCAAGCCGTAATGCATCTATCAAAATCAGTGAATCCATATTACATTTGTCGCATGGCTTCATTTCTGGACTGGGCTCGCAGAATGATGACGAGCAATGCCTCCGATGTTGAAGTTCTACAATCACCCATGCCTGTTTCCTTGATGAACATAATGGCGAACATGTATCCCGAGCCCGTAGCTGTACTTAATCGGGCTACGGATACCATAGTCTGGGGCAGTCCAGGGCTTATGATGCTTTCAGGCAGAGCTGGTGAAGAGCTTGTCAAAATGAAGCCGGAGGATTTTATACGAGCCCACTTTGCCTCCCCAGATGAGGTCATCGCGCTTTATGCTGAAAAGATAGCGGACGCCCAAATCAATAGCCGGTTTATTTCCCCCGAGGGAGAAAAATATGTACAAGCGCTCTGGATGCGTCTCCCCGAAGTTGAGAAAGGCGCAGACTATTTTCTACTCATGCTGCGCGACATCACCGAGATAGAGCTCATGAGGCAAGAGCTCCTGCAGTACAACGAAGAGCTTCAGCAGCAGATAGACATAGCAGACAGGCTATACCAGGAGCGGGAAAAGATGTACTTAGAGCTTCAGGAAAAGTCCGAATGGCTTCGTTTGATTAGTACCGCTACGGCATATTCAAATACTATGAAGTTTATTTTGACACCCGAGGGTACGATTGTCTGGGTGAATCGGTTCTTTGAGCGAGCCTCTGGGTGGTCCGCCGCAGAACTCATCGGTAAAAATGTACGCGATATCGGCGGAACATTCGCTCATCTACTTCCTTCACCACAAGCGGCGCCATCCGAAGATACGCTGATTATCAATCATTTTCATAGAGCGCCATTTACCGAAGAGATTTTCGCCTATGACCGAAATGGCAATGGCTACTGGATGCTAATAACCTTAGCTCCGATACCAGATGAAGCCGGTAACATCACCCACTACATAGGTGCTCTTATCAATATCCACCGTAAGAAGCAGCGAGAAGAAGAGCTCCGACTTTTCCGTCAGGAGATACAAGAATCCCTCAGCTATGCTGCGCGCATACAGCGTCGCTTTCTGTCTTCTCCGGAGATTTTGAAAGGGTATTTCTCGGATTATGCTGTGTGGCATAAACCCATGATAGATATCGGCGGAGACTTTTATTACTATGAAACGATAGAAGATGGCGCGGTGATAGCCATGGGAGATTGCACAGGACATGGGATACCCGCAGCTTTACTTAGTATTTATGCCACCACATCTCTGCGCTTTGCACTGCAGCACTATGGTACCGACTTAGAGTCTGTATATCATCGACTCAAACAGGATATCAGAGAGGTATTTGCAAGAGATGGAAATATGGCTTATGAAGGCTTTGAAGTAGGCATACTCTACTATCAACCAAAGTCGGGAAAAGCCAAGTTTATAGGCGCGGGACGACCTTTATGGGTACTGCGGGGGGGGACACTCGTTCCTATGATGAGCGGGAAAGGTGACATCAGCGTAAGCCTTCCTGACGCCCCTACTCAGCATGAAGCTATCCTAATGATATTCTCTCTGAACAAAGGAGACCGCCTCTACCTTTTCTCTGATGGTATAACTGACCAGCTGAATAAAGAAAGTAAGAGATTTTCTACCAGTCGCTTACAAAAGCTTGTACGAGATAGCCATCCTCTGCCATTACAAACGCAGGTAGAGTTTCTGAAAAATTCCATCCAAGAATGGGCAAATGGCGCAGAGCAGACAGATGACTTTCTCCTCATCGCCTTAGAGGTTTAGGAAAGCGTCTTAGAACTACATCATCAGAGGGCTGAGTTCAGCGACGATAGCCATCATACCGAAAAAGACCGAAGCAAGGCCATTGTAGGTGAAAAAAGCTCTATTAATCTTGGACTTGTCTTGACTAACGAGGTGCTGATATAAAATAAACCCTGAAAATCCTCCCCAGCCTATCCAATAAAAAGCACTTGCAACCTTCCAGCCGTAGCGAGAGAATCCCACATATAGTAGAAGTATAATCGCCATAAAGTGACTAACCAAAGAGAGCCTACGAGCCGTTTTTTCACCGAAAGTGGCTGGAATACTATACAAACCATTTTCTCTATCAAACTCCTCATCCTGCAGGGCATACAAAATATCAAATCCTCCCACCCATAGGGCGACGGCAACCCCGACGAGCCAGATTATAGGGCTAAACTCTCCTTTCCCAGCCAAATAAGCCCCTACGGGCGCCAAGCCGAGCGCAATACCGAGCACATAGTGTGCCATGTATGTAAAGCGTTTCGTATAGGAATAGCCCAGCAGAATAAAAAGAGCCACGGGAGCTAAAATCGCACAGAGCGGGCTAAGGAGCCATGCCGCACCTATGAATATCCCCCCACTCCCTATCACCAAAAAGAGCGCCGCACGAGGGGCTATTTCTCCGCGAGGAATCTCTCGTTGAGCTGTGCGGGGATTACGAGCATCTATCGCCCTATCAACGTAGCGGTTGAAAGCCATCGCTGCCGTACGAGCACTTACGACAGCTACGACGACAAGCAGGAGCTTTATGCCCCAGTTGGCAAAAGAGGTCTCCGTCACCGCCAGAGTGAAACCCCATAGAGCAAAAGGCAGCGCGAATACCGAGTGAGAGAGGACGACGAGGTTAGCGTACTTTTTGAGCGACATGAAGCTGATTCTTATGGATGATAGCTGCCGCTGAGGACCGCCCCTGCCTCTGCGGGCTTAGGCAGCCTGCTGGGATTAGTCATCCCGCCAGTAATCGTAAATTTTCTCACGCTTGACCTGAGCTTTTTCCGATAAATAGCGCACAAGCCTATAAACAGCGATTGGGTCCAGTACCGGATAGGTAGGACGCAGAGTCCTTTCATAGTATAAGTCACGGTAGCGCTGCTGGGCTATCTTGATGCGCTCCTGTGGATCAGCGGGGAGGTTTTGCATGAAATAGGCGATTAGCTCAGGACTTACATTGTCTCGAGCCGACTGCGTCTGCGTCTCTAAGGGAATATTGAGAAGGGCTGTACGCAGCTCTTCGGGCGTGCGGATGCTATTGATGCGTACGGTAGGGAGCTCTATCGTATCCTCCACGAGGTAATGCACCGCATAAATCAATCCTTGGGTGGTATCGCCTGCGTAGGAGTTTAGATAAGCGCTCACGGCAAATCGCGCTCGTTTATATCCCAAAGCAGAAAATATCAGCGTATCGCCCCTAATCACAGGTAAGCTATAAAACCCGTCAGCGTTAGATATACTGCCTCGGCGAGTTTTCCCCACTCGGATAGAAACATAGGGAATGGGCTCTCCAGTCGTAGCGCTCAGGATCATCCCAGAGAGCTGGTAGACAGTAGGCTCTGACTGGGCTAATAGCACGATAGGAATAAAAGTGAGCCAAAATGCTGGCTTCATACCCGAACTGCCGCCAGCAGAACATCATCCGTAGGCGCTGCGCCCTCACGCCAGTTGTCAAACTCCTGCTGAATAGTAAATAGCCATTCAGAAAGGTCCTGAGGGGGATGTTTAGCTAAAAAGTCCCGAACAGCACTGCGTCCGTAACGCTTACCATCAGACGCACGAACCTGTCGCTCCCATCCATCCGTCATAAAAAGAAGCACCCAGCGCTTTTCTATAGGAATAATCGTACTCGTGTAGAGGCGTGGAGATTTTTCCCCTTCTATTTTTTGACCAATAAGGCGCTTATCAGGCATAAGCTGCTCCCAGCCAAGGAGTGGATTATATACCCAGAGCGGTATTTGGGCACCGGCATAATGTACCTCTCCGACATTTGGAAGCACTGTGCACACGCCTATCTGTAAGCCCTCCGATTGGATGGCTTCTATTTCAGCAGAGCTGGCTTTGGTGGGAGAATAAAGTAAATCCAGCAAGCCCTTGTGAAGTTGGCTGAGCACTTTTCCAGGGTCTGTAACCCCTCGCATCGTGATAATCTCGTAAAGAAGCGTATGTGCCACCGCAGACAACATCGCAGCGGAGACGCCCGCCCCTGACGCATCCGCTACTATAAATACGAGAGCCCCGTCTTTTCCTCTACTCGCCCAAAGAAAGTCTCCACTCACTAAGCTGCGTGGTAAAAGCCAATATATACTTTCTGGAAATACCTGCTTGAGCTCCATGCTCCCATGAAGGAGCGCCTCCTGAATACGACTGGCAACAACAATATCCGCCTGAGCCTCCTTCTGCATGCCGATAATATCCTCCCTGACTACTCTATCTATGGCCACAAGGGTATTCTTGGTAACTACACGCTGTAAAGCTATGTACCTCTTCGTGTATTCTTTGTGATACTTGTATGCATTTTCATAGTCCCCCACAAGCTCCGATAACTTAGCCCAGAGCTGCGGTAGAATATAATCCAAAGCTCCCTGCTTCACATAATCAATCAAGCTGTTGATTTTTTCTAAGTTTTCCCGGGCTTTATCCACTAAGTTTAGCTTCAGCTGGCAATCTGCCATAGCTACATAGATATTGGCTAAAAGGTGAGGGTTTTGGACGTTTGAGGCTAACTTTTCTGCGTTTTCTAAGGTTTGTATAGCTTGGTCTATAAGCTCGCGTTCTTTCAAAAGCTCTGCCTGTCCTGCGAGCACGCGTACGACGAGGTCTTCCTCCCCCAGGTCGGTAGCAATATCAAATGCTCGCTGGAGATGTGTTTCGGATTTCTCGTAGTCCTTGGTAGCTAAAAACAACTGCGCCAAAGTAATCATAGAAAAAAACTCCCCACGGATATTGCCACCCTGACGATGAATCTCTAAGGCGCGCTGGTGATATTCCAGAGCTAAATCATATTGCTCGAGCTCGCCCATGAGCGAACCCAAGTTGGCCAGCGCCTGAGCATAATGCGCAGATAAGTCAGGAATGAACTGCAAGTAGCGTATAGAGCGTCCGTAATATTCTATGGAACGGTCAAGTTTGCCTATCTGGTGGTAAGCGGTGGCGAGATTTGAGAGGACGAGCCCTAACCCCCGCATATCATCTAAACGCTCAAATAAAGCCAGAGCCTCCTGTAAATAAGCCTCTGCGGCATCAGGACGCCCAGAGATAGCATAAGCAATCCCAATATTCCGAAGAGCCCAGGCTTTTCCGGAGTGGTATTTTATGGCTCGGGCTTTCTCAAAAGCATCCAGCGCTAAGCGCAGCGTGAGCTCGGTATTATTGTAGCGTTCATCATACGCTTGGGCATTCATCTGATTGATGACTTCACGCTGCCGCTCTATATCGGCTGTAAGAAACTCACTCATAGGGCGGTTTCAAGAGAAACATAATACCCGCGGCGCAATCTCTCAGCGATCAGACTGAATGTTTCTATGGTACGATCCACGTCCGCTTCTGTATGGGCTGCTGTGGGGATGAGACGAAGGATGATTTTCCCTCGCTCAATCACTGGATAGGTGACGACTGAACAGAATATGCCGAAGTTCTCCCGCAAGTCACGGACCAGGGCTATGGCTTCTCGCTCATTTCCAGAGAGATACACAGGAGTGACGGGCGACTCCGTAGGACCGATGTCCAATCCGGCTTTCCGCAGTCCTGACTGGAGGCGATGCGTGATTTGCCAGAGCTTCTGAAGGCGCTCTGGCTGAGAACGAATAAGCTGGAGCCGCTTACGGGCCCCTATGACGAGGGCTATCGGGAGAGATTTCGCATATATCTGGCTGCGTAGGTGATATCTCAGATATTGAACTATATCCTTTTCCCCTGCCACAAAAGCCCCTATTAGGGCCATACTTTTAGCGAAAGTAGCCAACCATACATCCACTGCCGCTTCAACACCGAAGTGCTCAGGCACTCCCCGCCCCGTGCGTCCCATGACACCGAAGCCATGCGCATCATCCACTAAGAGACGGAAGGGATACTTGGCTTTGAGGTCAGCTATTTTATCCAAAGCGCCCATATCGCCTCGCATACCAAAAACGCCCTCTGTAACTACCAAGATACCTCCGCCGGTTTTCTCTATATGCGCTACCGCCCGCTGGAGTCTTTCTTCCAGATGAGAAATGTCATTATGACGAAAGCTGAGGCGCAGCGCAGGAGTGAGCCGCACCCCGTCAATCAAGCAGGCATGCGCAAGTTGGTCATAAATAACCACATCGTGCCTATCCAGAAGAGCATCTATGACCGACATGAATCCTTGGTAGCCGTAGTTGAGGAGAAAGACATCGGGCTTTCCTATGAAATCGGCAAGCTCTCGTTCTAAAGCCTCATGCTCATCAGTATTCCCCGTAAGCATGCGAGAGCCCATAGGATAAGCGAATCCATACTCTGCGGCAGCCTGGGCATCTGCCTGACGCACCTCCGGATCATTTGCCAGGCCTAAATAATCGTTCAGCGACCAGACCAGCACGGGACGACCTTGAAACTCCATGTGAGGCCCTATCGGACCTGTGAGTTTAGGAAATGCAAGATAATGGTGACCAATATCAGCATATTTACCTAAATCCTCGCCCATGCGGACGCGAACCTTTTCAAATAAATCCATACGCAGCAAAGTTAGTCAGGCAGAGGCGTAATCTCTAAGGCAATCAGACGCAGAACATGTTTAGGCGCACCCTGCGGAGGGTGCCAAAGCCGTCCCTCCAGAGCAAAGCGCACCCGTACCTTCGTACGAAGGGGAAGCTGCTGGCACTTCTCAAGCAAAGAGCCATGCACCTCTATCGGAATCATTTGAGGGGAAGGCGTGTCGGTGAGGACAATAAGCTGCTGCTTGATGCGGGAAAGTCCATATTTGACGGGCGCTGACACAGAGTGAAGCAGACCAGTGAGTTCGTACTCAGGAGCGCCGCTGATGCCGCTCTCGTAGGACATCTTTCACTATTTCAGGGGAAATCCCCGCTGCATATAAAAGCACCCACAGATGGTACAATAGGTCTGCAGCTTCTTGGGCGAGGCGGTCTGGTTGAGAGAGTGAGGCAATCGCTGTTTCCACCGCTTCTTCCGCAACCTTTTGAGCAAGCCGAGGTATCCCCTCCGAAAGGAGGCGGGCTGTGTAGCTCCGCTCAGAGGAGAGCTGCGCCCTTTCTTGTATGATACGCCATAAATGTCCGAGAAAATCACCGCTAAGCTCCCCCTCCTCCGAAAAGCAAGTGTACGTGCCGCGATGGCAAGTCGGCCCCTGCGGTAGCGCCCGAATCAAAATTGCGTCTCTATCACAGTCTAATCGTATTTCTACCACTCGGAGATAGTGTCCAGAGGTTTCACCTTTCACCCAGAGCGAGCGTCGGCTCCGGCTGTAAAAAGTCACTAAGCCAGTCGCCTGCGTCCGCTGAAACGCTTCATGATCCATATATCCCAGCATAAGCACCGCATAAGTCTCGGCATCTTGAACTATCACAGGAAGGAGACCTTTGGAAAAATCTGGACTCATAAGCGTACCGCAATCCCTCTGTCTTTCAAAAATAGCTTGACCTGCTGAGGTGTAAGCGTCCCTTCATGAAAGAGTCCAGCAGCCAAAGCTGCATCTGCTTTCCCCTCAGTGAATACCTCTAAAAAGTGTTCCAATCTGCCCGCGCCCCCCGAAGCGATGACAGGCACATTCACAGCTTCCACTACCTTCTTTGTGAGATAAATATCAAAGCCCTGACGAGTGCCATCCCGACCTATAGCTGTAAGCAAAATCTCGCCAGCCCCGAGAACCTCGCCCGCCCGACACCAAGAGAAAGCCTCAAGCTCGGTTTTTTCCCTGCCTCCTCGGATATATACACGATATCCATCTCGCTCCGCAAGGGCATCTACTGCGAGCACTACGCACTGCCGACCAAAGAGAGCCGCGCCCTCCGACAGAAGAGCTGGCTGAAGAACCGCAGCGGTATTGAGTGAAACTTTATCGGCTCCAGCTTCTAAAAGTCGCCGAATATCCTCAACAGTACTCACCCCTCCCCCCACAGTGAAGGGTATCCGCAGCCGACTCGCGATGCGCTCCACAGCCCGGGTAAAGGTTCGTCGCCCTTCTACACTAGCTGATATATCCAGATAAACCAGCTCATCTGCTCCGAGTGCTTCATAAATGAGCCCCAGTTCTACTGGATCGCCCATGTCCCGAAGATTGACAAACTGAACGCCCTTTACTACCCGCCCCTCATGAACATCTAAGCAAGGAATAATCCGCCGAGTGAGCATGTTCTGTAATCAAGAAGAAAAATACCCCCTCCAAGCTGTGGGGTTTGCATAGAGCGCCTTACCGACGACAGCAGCCGAGATACCTACTTTGGCGAGCGCATCCAAATCTTCTGGATGACGAATGCCTCCAGAAGCAATGATACGAGCAGACCGGGCTGTATTTTGAATGCTCTGATAAAAGCTAATGTCCGGCCCACCAAGCATTCCATCCCGGTCAATGTGGGTACAAAGAAAAGTAGTCACCCCCTTCTGCTGCCACTGCTGAATAAAATCTTCTACGGACAGAGGGGTTACGGCCTGCCATCCGCGATATGCTACATATCCACCTCTCACATCAGCCGCTAAAATGAATCGTTCCGCTCCATAAGTCTGTATGAGCTCTTCCAGGATTCCAGGCGCCTCGATGGCGAGGCTGCCAATGACCAGAAAGTCAAATCCCGCCTTTATTCCCCAATCAATATCATCTATGGAACGGAGCCCCCCACCGAGATTCATTTTGACTTCGGGAAAAGCTCGTCTAAGCTCCGATAAAAAGTCTCTCTGTATCAAGCCTCCCGCCTTCGCCCCAGACAAATCTACTATATGCCACCAGCGCATGCCCCATTCCTTTAGCTGCTGAGCGGCATGCAGAGGGGAATCAGCCACCTTCTCTATGGCACTGAACTCTCCCCGGCGCAGACGCACTACTTGCCCCTCCCATAAGTCTATCGCTGCTATGACTTGCATAGTTTGAGAAAGTTTCGTAAAAGCTGCATGCCCTCATTTCCACTTTTCTCTGGGTGAAACTGAGTACCCCAAAATAATCCATTACGCACTACCGAAGAGAAAGCTTCTCCATACTCCGACATGCCTATGGTGTATTCCCCTATTTCGGCTCTATAACTATGAACGAAATAGGCGTAAAAACTCTCTGGAAGCCCTTCTTGCAGAGGGTCTTTTTGGGTCCAGCGCACCAGATTCCAGCCGATGTGCGGTAATCGTACTGCTGCCCTAAATAGCTGAATATGAAAAGGGAAAATACCTAATCCAGGCGCTGGTCCCTCCTCAGTCTCCCGACCCAAGAGCTGCATACCTAAGCATATGCCTAAAAAAGGACGATCCCACTGAGGCAGCCAGTCCCAAATGCCGCGGCTCCGGAGATCATGAACTGCTGGCAGCGCTGCTCCTACCCCCGGAAACACCAAGCCGGCACATTCCCTGAGCATCCGGAGCTGGTCAGAATAAACCACCTCCGCCCCCAGCTCCTCCAGAGCGCTCCGAATGGACCGCACATTTCCCCCCGTGTAAGCGATGACCCCAACTTTCATAAAGCCCCCTTGGTAGAAGGGACTGCGTTCGCCTCTTCGCTGCGATGAAGAGCCTCTCTAAGGGCACGCCCTACTCCCTTAAACGCTGCTTCTATGAGATGATGTGCATCTTCTCCATACCCTTGAATATGAAGCGTAAATGCCCCCTCTCGAGCTAATGTCTCAAAAAAATGCTTCCATAAGCTGGGAGCAATCCCCCCTAAACTTTCAGCAAGAGGTAGTCGCCATGTCAATAGTCCCCTGCCACTCATATCAATCGCAACAACGCTGAGCGCCTCGTCCATCGGTAGCCAACGCAGCGAAGAGGCAGCCTGCCCATACCGATGAATACCTCGCTTGTCTTTCAATAGCCGATACAAAGCTTGCCCCAAGGTGATCGCCACATCCTCCACTGTGTGATGAACATCTACATGAAGGTCACCCTCCGCTTTTAGTACCAAATCCCATCCAGCATGAAAAGCTAAAAGTGTCAGCATATGGTCAAAAAACCCTATGCCTGTATGGACAGTAACGCGCCCCTCACCATATAGGGAGAGTGAGAGATGCACAGAGGTCTCTTTCGTCTCGCGATGAAGTTGGATGGAAAAAACGCTGCGCTTGAGTATCGCTTGGACCTCTTCCCAGCCTTTCACAATATGAGCAAATGGAAGGTGCTCCTGTGGATGGATAGGATTGGTTATCCATATCCCGCTCAGCCCCAGCCGCTGCGCTAAGCGCATATCGGTGTATCTGTCCCCTATGACGAAACTGTGCGCCTTATCTATGCCGCTCTCCATGTATGGCAGAAGCAAAAGCGGAGAAGGTTTTCGATAAAAGGAAGGCGACTCCTCTCGGCTACGGTCTATATGAATGCCATACCAAGTAATCCCCTCTGATGAAAAAATATCCATCAGAAGGCGCTGAATCATCCAGAATCGCTCCTCAGGAAAACTCTCACTCCCCAAGCCATCCTGATTGGTAATCATCACGAGTCGGTACCCCCCCACCTGCTGAGCCCACCGCAGAACCGATAGGGTACGCGGTAGGAGTCTCAGACGCTCACAGCTATCTATTTGCTGGGTATCTGGCGGCTCTACTATCAGGGTACCATCCCTATCTATGAAAAGGTATCGCTGCACAGGTGTAGCAAAGGTAATGTCCTCTTAAGGGAAAGATGGAGGTGAAAACGACATACACACCCAGCTGAATAAACTTCAAATCCAAGTACGCCCAAAAAGGAAAATTGATATTTGTACTACCCATGCGAACTTCAATCTTCTTGATTAGCATTCTAATCGCCCAGACAAAAATTGACTACGCTGATAGCCTGCGTGAAAACGGCGATTATGAAGCGGCTTTCGCCATCTACGATTCTCTGAGGCGACAGACTAATATCCCGGATACCACCCTACTCTACCTATATCTCACAGGCGCAGAATGCCTGGCTAACCTTGAAAACCACCAGGAGGGGGAGAAGTGGATAGATGCAGGTATAAAAGTAGCCCAGCGTCTAAGAGATACTTTGGGATGGAGCACATTACTATACTACCTCGCATGGATAAGAGATAGTCAGGGCAGGTTTATAGAGGCGGAAAGTCTTTACACACTCATCAAAGAATGGCAGGAAAACTTGGAAGGAGTTAGGAAAAACGCACTTTATACTCAGACTCTAAATAACTTAGGGCTCATAAAATCAACACTCGGTGATTACCGTGCAGCCGAAAATCTTTACCAGCAAGCCATCAGCATTCAGAAAGATATAGCAGGACCGGCAGATAGCGAATACCTAACAATGCTGGCAAACCTTGCCGTACTTTACTCTCAACAGGGACGCTATGGAACCGCAGAAGCCATTTACAAGGAAATCATCCAAAGCATTGAGACACATTTCCATGCCAAGGGGAGAAAACATCCTGACTATCCAAAATTCCTGAGTAGCTTGGGAGAAGTCTATACTAATCAAGGAAGATATGCAGAGGCAGAGTCTCTCCTAAATCAGTCCGCGAGAATAAAAGCTCAACTATTCGGCACAGCCAATCTATCTTATCTAATAACGCTGAACAACTTGGCTTCGCTATACTCTTTGCAAAATCGGTACCAAGAGGCCCTCACACTTTTCAAGGAAATAGCACAAATCATGTCGCAGATGGTAGGAGAAAGTGCTCCTTCTTATCTCGTCACACTCAATAATCTTACGATAGTTTATCAGAAGCTGAAACAGTACGAGGAAGCAGAAAAGCTCTATAAAATCACGCTGAGAAAGCTCGAGGAACGATTTGGCAAAAACCATTCAACTTATGCTATCAACTTAGGAGGTCTTGGCTCCTTGTACGAGGAGCAGGGACGCTATGATGAAGCAGAGCAAATCCTTACAGAATCTGCCCGGCTGATATCCGCCACTTTAGGCGAAAAGAACCAGTATTATGCCTTTACGCTTCATCGCCTAGCGAGTGTATGGGGAAAAATGAAAAAATACGAGCAGGCAGACTCTTTGTGGAAGGCAGCCCTCAGGATTTTTTTCCAGTACTTACGCCAAGAGCTGAGTACTCTTCCAGCAGCTTACCAAGAACGCTTTTTGGAGACAAATCTCACAGGCAGGTTCAGAGATTTTCAGCAATATGTGGCGCTAAGAAGCAAACCGCCATCATCGCTTATTCTTCTCGGCTACCGTGTGGGGCGTAGTACTAAAGGGCTGATACTTACAGCCAGTGAAGGCCTACGCCATCTTGCCGAGTCCAGTCCTGATAGTAGCATACGCAGACTCTTTTTGCGCTGGCGAGAGCTCATGGCTCAGTATGCAGCGCTTGCTATGCAGGAGAGACACTCGGAGGCGGACTCAATCCAGCGGCTTACTACCGAAGTAGAGCAGAGTCTACTATATCGTTTGCCTGAGATAAAAGCGTATTTCCCTGACCCCTTCTCTGAACCAGAACCCGAGTTGAGAAAAGACGAAGCTCTGATAGAAGTTATTCAGACTAAGGGGCAAAACAGCGTGCTTTACAACTTTTACCTCTTCTTACCTGAAAAGCGACGACATCGGTTACACTTGTATGTCCTCAGAGTAGATTCTGCATGGGAAAAGCGCGCGCAAAATGTTTATGAAATCTTGCGCTCACCAGAAGCGCAGCTTACCGCCTTGGCTTATCGTCTTCTTTGGAACTTCATAGATAGCCTCCTACCGAAAAGCGTGAAAAGAGTATATTTTTCGCCCGACGGTATTTATTATCGCATAAATGTAGGGACTCTTTACGATGGAAAAACATTTGTTGCGGATCGCTATGATGTTCGGCACGTGGCAAGTTCCCGACGATTAGTGCTCAAGCAGAGACAATTCCCATCTCAACCACCAGTAGTGATAGGTAATCCTGCTTTTGGTATTGCCCCGAGTGTCGGAGCTGGAACGGGAATGAGGGTTTACAGACTATTCCAAAGCGCCATACCTCCCCTACCTGAGGCAGAGGCAGAAGCAGCCGTTGTGGCAAGGCTTTTAGGGGTTGAGCCTTTGATTGGCGAAGCAGCCACCGAAGAAAGAGTAAAGCTCCTCCGCAGCCCCAAAGTGCTACACATTGCGACCCACGGATACTTTCAGGAGGGTAGAGGCTCTCCGCTACTGAGAGCTGGACTTCTTCTCGCAGGTGCAGCAGTGTGGGATAGTCTATACCCTCCACTGGGTATAGAGGATGGACTCCTCACAGCTCGGGAAGTATCCAGCATGAACCTTTTAGGAACCGAGCTGGTAACACTCTCTGCATGTGAGACGGGATTGGGAGACATCACCGGAGAGGGGCTATATGGACTGCAAAGAGCCTTTTTAGAGGCAGGAGCCAAGCGAGTGATCGCTACCTTATGGCCAATAGACGATGCAGCTACACGCGAAATCATGACTTCTTTTTATCAAAAATGGACCACGGCCCTAAAAAGCAATTCGTCTCCCACGAAGTACTCAGATAAGGGGGAAGAGATTATAGATCAAGCCTTTGCCGATGCTCTCAGAGATTTTCGTCGGCGATATAAATCACCCTATTATTGGGGAGCATTTATTCTGATGCGATAAAGAAGTGCAGGATACCGCGCTATCCCGACACATTACCTCTAATAAAGCTATACCCCCCTCTACCTGCGCTGAAAGCGGCTTCCGCCTTTTTCCCTGGCCGGCGACTTTACCTCGTTATTCAAACTACCTTTGCAAATATGCGGAAGGTTCTACCGCTCGTAGCGATAGGAATAATCTCGGGAATAGTAGCCGCTTCGGTAACAGTTGCCTTTTTTTACTCAAAGCGCTCTACCTCTTCAGATTCTCTCATGACAGCTCCCACTGTTATTGTTCCCATTCGGCCGCTCCGAATGGAAAGTGGCCCAGGAGACGCCAGCTTTGTACAAGCCGCTCAGAGAGCCACGCCTTCTGTGGTATTCATTCGAGCCTACGGGGAAAGGACTGCGGGAGATGATTTTTGGAGCTACTGGGGACTTTGGATGCCTCGCACCCACCAAGTCTATAGCGCGGGCTCAGGCGTCGTTTGGAGTGCAGATGGGTATATCGTAACCAATTACCACGTCGTAAGAGATGCCAATCGTATTCTCGTAACCTTTTCAGACAAACGCACACTGGAAGCCCAACTGGTCGGTGCAGATGCAGGCGTAGATATTGCTGTACTGAAAGTCAAAGCCTCTGCCCTCACCCCTCTACCATTAGCGAACTCCGACTCAATCCAAATAGGCGAATGGGTACTCGCCATAGGTAATCCCTACAATCTTACTTACACGGTCACAGCAGGGATCATCAGCGCACGCGGACGCAATCTCAATCTCCTGCAGGGGCCTTTACCCTTAGAGTCCTTTTTACAGACCGATGCAGCTATCAATCCAGGTAATAGTGGCGGCGCCTTAGTCAATCTCCGCGGTGAACTCGTAGGAATCAATACAGCCATCGCTTCTCGTACAGGCTCATATGTAGGTTATGGCTTTGCAATCCCTATCAATATCGTTCGTAAGGCTGTTGAAGACCTAAAAGGACATGGCATCGTACAACGAGCTTTTCTGGATGCAGAGATAGTAGATTTAGCAGAGGACCGCATTGGTGATATTTCCCCAGAAGCTTTACAGGGGTTGTATATCGGACGAGTATATCCGGGCGGTGCAGCAGAGAAAGCTGGCTTGCGTTCAGGGGATATACTGATTGCCATAGATGGGGTAAATGTTCATACCCAAGCCGAATTCTTAGAGCGTCTCGCTCAGAAACGCCCCGGAGACAGAGTCAAAATCTTCTATCGCCGCAATGGCAAGCAGTACGAAACCACGGCCATTCTGACAAACGAAGACGGAGAGCCTACCCTTCTAAAGCGAGAAATATATCGGTCTGAAGCTCTGGGAGCGGACATTTCCCCTTTGAGCACAAGGGAATCACAACGCCTCGGTATCAGTCAGGGCTATCGCATTCAAAACTTACGCAGTGGAATTTTCAGCCAAATGGGACTACCAGAAGGTTTTATTTTACTGAAAATCAACGGCTACACTCCCCAGTCGCCCAGAGAAGTAGAGGAGATACTTCAAAAAATACGCGGACGACTGACCATAGAAGGCATAGATGCGCAGGGGCGTCGGTTATATCTGAATTTTAGCATGCGGTGATATTGCCCGAAGCTTTTGTTGTGCGGATGCGCGCTCGGCTTCAAGAGGAAGCGGAGCCTTTCTTTCATGCGCTTCAAGCCCCTCCAAATGTGACCATTCGCCTCAATCCCTATAAAGGGAAAAATCTATTCCCAGAAGCGCGGTGCGTGCCCTGGCATCCCCTCGGCCGAGTACTCCATCAGCGCCCAGATTTTGAGCATTCCCCCCTTTGGCATGCGGGCGCTTACTATGTCCAAGAAGCCTCCGGTATGAGCTTGAGAAACTTCCTGCCCGAGCGTCGCCCTCTGCGAGTGCTTGACCTGAGCGCAGCACCAGGCGGGAAATCCACCCTCATCCTGGGAGAACTCGGCCTTGAAGGCGGTTTGCTCATCGCCAATGACCCTGACCCTAAGCGGCGAGCAGCCCTGCGCGAAAACTTGGAGCGGTGGGGCATTCCCTCCTACTTCATCACGGGACGCCACCCCCAGTATTGGGCTCAGCGTTATCCAGAAGCATTTGATGTGGTAGTTTTAGATGCTCCCTGTTCAGGAGAAGGGCTATGGCGTAAGGATGACCGGGCAATTTGTCAGTGGAGCCCCCAAGGAGTGAAGCGTATGCAGCGTTTCCAACGAAGTTTGCTATTCGCAGCAAAAGCCCTTGTGGCCCCTGGGGGAAGGCTGATTTACTCTACCTGCACTTTCGCCCCCGAAGAGAACGAGGACAATCTCGCCTTCGCCTTCGCCAATGATGCCTCATGGCATCCCGTATTTTGGGAAACTGCCCCTCCTGAGGTTATCCGCGTGCGATATGCTGGGGAAGGCATTGGCTACTATTTCTACCCGCATCGCTGTATAGGGGAGGGGTTTTTTATTTCTGCTTGGGGAAAAGAAGGTCGTCCAGCTCTGTACTCTAAACCCTACAAAACTGTCAGCTCCCCTTTTCTTCTACCCAAAAACATCCGAGCCATCAAAAGGGGAGAACAGTTCTACGCTTTGACGGAAAGTGCGATAGCCTGCTCCCTTCCAGATTGGGATAAAGAGATTTGGGAGGCCTTTCCTATATGGGAGCATGCCCGTCCTACCCATGCAGCTGCACTTCTGGCAGCCGTAGAATATCCCAACTTTCCCGAACGGCCGCTATCTACCGAAGAGTTTATGCATTATCTCGCTGGGCGCCATTTCAATCCACAGGCTGCGCTTGAGTGGGTTACTGTATCAGGATTAGGAGTTGGCTGGCTGTATAAAGGGCGACCCTCTCTACCTTTCACTTGGCGGCGATTCCTCCGCCACTATCAGCCCTGAGTAGTAGTCGTGCCTATATTCTATCCGTTCAAATCCTGCCTCCCGCAGCGCATCAACTATGTATTTCAGGTCATCCATCTCCTCTTCTTCCCCCAGATAAATCACAATCTGCATTTGAGGAACCCGCTCTATCAGCGCCCAAAGCAGCTCATACAGCTCACGCTGAGCGGAAGAGTTGATATAGGACAGCTCAATATGAACCTCCATCTCATCTCGGAGCAGCTCTGAATTCTGCCGAACAAAAGAGCGCAGAGGCTGGAAAAAAACCGAGCTATTCTCTGGAAAGCAGGCACCTTTCAAAAATATAATGCACTTATCGAGGTCTGCTCCAACTTCAGGTGTATATTGGCTCGCTGGAATATGCAGCTTCACTTCAGACAAAAATACTAACTCCTCCGTACAAACGCTCATGGTTCCACGCCAGCAGCGCAGGGAATTTTGTTTTTCTTTGATTGGGTATGGCGATCATATTAGGCCTTCCAGAGCATCGGCTTAGACCTCTCATTTGGGGGGTATCCGTAGCTATCCCACTCGTAGTAATCGTACTGCTGAGCTTGCCTCGGGTGAATATCGGTATAGATACCAGCTTTATCCCCCGTCTGAATGCTCTTATCAACACCTCTGTATCTATTCTACTGATTGTGGGCTACTTTCTGATCCGCCGGAAGCAAATAGCCCTCCACAGAAAGGTTATGCTTACAGCGCTTGGACTGAGCGTTGTATTTCTGATTTCTTATGTAATATACCACTTGACCCATGAAGAAGTACGCTTCGGTGGTACGGGCTGGATAAAAGCAATGTATCTGTTTATCTTGATCTCCCATGTTGGACTAAGTGTCTTTGTCGTACCACTGGCTTTATTTACTATCTATCCTGCGCTCCTTCACCGGTATGGCGACCATAGGAAGCTCGCCCGCTGGACGTTTCCGATTTGGCTATATGTATCAGTCACGGGCGTGCTAGTATATGTATTTTTGTCCCCGTACTATCCGACATGATGATGAAGCGTTGGCTGATAGCATGCCTTCTTCTGCCTCTGCTGAGCTGGGCACAATGTGCAATGTGCAGAAAAAACGCCGAAAACTCCTCTCCTGGTTTAGCCAAGGGGTTACGGGTTGGGATTATTTTTCTTTTCGCCGTACCGTACGTCGTAGCTGGAACGGTTGGCTGGTTGTGGTACAAACGCATGCGTGAGAGTGGACGGCTGGGGTCTGGTAGTAGAGACAGCGAGCGCGAGCCTTCAACTGGGGCTGCTTAAGGATAAAGTGCCTTTTATAGGAGTGCGCTGGGATGCAGACTATCAGCATGGCGAAAAGCTCGTCGTCCTCACCCAGCAGCTTATTCATGAAGCGGGAATCGAGTGGAGAGATATCCAGTATGTCGTATATCATCAGGGACCTGGCTCTCATACAGGACTCCGCATCGGTCTAACTGCGGTGAAAGCGTGGAGTCTGTCATTAGGTTGGCACTTATATTGTGTGCCTCTAATGTATGCCTTATACCAGTGGGCGGCAAAAGTCCTCCCGCACAGAGACAGGGTATTTACATTCTGGGAAACCAAAAAAGCCCTCTGGTATGGTCAGCTCTGGAATGAAGGTATCGCAGAAACCACCCCCATGCTCCTATCAGCTCAGGAGTGGGCAGAAAAAGCACACGATGCTCTCTGGGTCGGAAATCATCCCGAAGCGCGGTTATACCTTGAAGAGATAAGCTGGAAGCTGATCGCCGACGCTGCGCACACGCTCAACCCACGCACGACCCCCACAGAAATTGCAGAAGCAGTTCCTTTATATTTCCGCGAGTTTATTCCTACACAGCGTAAAGCGTGAAGAAACTAAGTATCCGCCCTCTACATGGTCAGGAACTTGCGCTATTATCCCAAGTAGAGCTGGGGGACTCTCAGCGAAACTTTTTACCCAGTTACCTCTCAGACATGCCGACTTCGCAGATTTGGGGGTTGTGGTCAGGCGAAACTCTGGTAGGTTTCTTAGAGGTAGTAGGTCAGCCCCCCTTACTGTGGATAGCTCGCATTGGTATAGATCAACGCTATCAGAGCTTAGGGTATGGGGGTTATCTTCTGTCCGAGGTAATAGATAGATTGCGCCGACGCGCCCGTATTCGGGAGCTGCGAGCCGCCGTACATGTTCAAAATCTCCCTGCTCAGCATCTCTTCGCCAAAGCAGGATTCATGCAGCTTCCCTTCATTGAAGGGGAAGAGGAGCTGGTATTCGCACTTTCACTCAGATGAGCTTATAGTTACGAAACTCCCCTGGTCGCCAGCCAGTTTTATCTTCTATCCACTGTAAAAGCTGCTCACGTGGAGTTAGGCGAGCATTTTCCGGGGCATAAGAAAAATCCCATGCCAAGGGCGTATGTATTCTACTCATCATGACTTGGGGATGGGTGCCTTCATACCGCCGCAAACGATCAGAAGTAGAATAGACAAACCGCTCAGGCTTGTGCCGTTGTATCCACTCGTCATTGTGCCAGAATCTATTCATCTCTACAAACTTGATGAGCTGAGCTTCGGGAGGACGAACCCACCCATAATGAAATACTCGCCCACCGCTATACTTCACTCTAAGCTTGCGTCCGCTACGACGAAAGCCTTGGGCATCCTTGTAGGCACGAATATCAGGGTAGGGTCTGATTATTCGGACTTCTCGTCTGTACCACCGCCTAGAAGCCCCGACCCATTCATAACTCCCATAGAAATGTAGATAATCAAAAAGTAGGCCCTCTACTCGCTCATCATCTTTCCATTGCAACATAGCCTCTCGGATACTTGAATAGTCCTCTTCATGAAGCACTTCATCCGCCTGCAAGATAAGCACCCAGTCGGCTTTGGGCAGCATATCTAAGAGTTTGTTTGTCTCTTGAGCTAAAACCGCCCCGCCTTGACGGAGATTGAGGTCCCAAACCGACTCTATGGGAAGTATTCTGGGGTCTCCTATGGCTGCCACCGCTTCCCGAGTACCATCATCGCTTTGACCGACACTTACATAAAAAACCTCACATAACGGGAGCGCTGAAAGAATGGCCTCACGAAAAGGATAGTCCATCTTGACTCCATTACGAAGGATCATTCCACCCACCACGCGCATGAGCCGAAGTAAGGAGAAATTTTGCAGCTCTTAGATTAGGGACCGTTCTCGCTTCTCGCACAGGCTCTGAAGGCCCAGGCTACGAATTGCTTTTTTAGTCGGCTCGTATCATGAGGGCGTTATGCATAAAGGCATATACTTCACAAACGCCCCCCCCCAGAAGTAGGGAATCTCTGTGCGATTATGGTTTCTACAAGCTCTATTACCTGGGTAGGTCGTATCCGTGCCAGACAGTGGCAGTTGGCAAACTCACACTTAGCGCACATGACATTCTGGCTAAGTACGCTTGTCAGAGGGCTCAAAGGGCGCCAGCGCCAAGGCCCCATCGCTGCTGTAGCTGGATACAGCCCGATGGCAGGGGTACTTACCGCCGCTGCTATATGCAAGGGGCCCGTACTACCTGCTATCACCAGAGCTGCGCGCGCTATGAGACTAATCAGCTCATCCAGAGATAGCTTGCCCGCTGTATCTATATAGGAATCTCTCGAAACGCCCCTGACCACCCCTTCTATAAGGGACTTTTCTCTATCATTACCTGTAAAAATAAGCACTGCTCTGGGGAAGCGCTCTATAAGTAGCTGAGCCAAGGATTGCCAGTGAGGCCACAAAGGAGCGCCCCCCCCTGAGCCAATATGCAAAACCACGCTGGGCCTGTCCGAAGACGCTAAATGCGTAAGGAAAGAAGGGAATAACGCAGCAGTCCTAAGTCGCGCTCTATAAGGCAGTAGCTGCTCCCAGCTCATATCTAAAACCGCAGAACGAAGCTCCGCCGGAAGAAGCGGGGCTAAAAGAGCAAGGTTGAGTGCGGCTTCATGCCTACCACTGAATCGCCGACTTATGGATGGTCTATGCGTGCACGTGAGCCAGTGGTACCAGCGCCTACGCGTACCGACTCTCACGGGAATGCCTGCACGCAGCGCCGCCCATGCGATACTGCTCCTGGGAAAGGCATGTATGATAGCATCATACCCTTTTAGCGAGACACCTTTTGACCACACAATATACTGAAAAGGCGGATCATGTCGAGCTACCAGAGGGGCTGCATAAGAACTGACCAGAAAAATCGGCTCTATTTCAGGTAAGTGTTTTTGTATAAAGTTTCCCATTGGCAGCGTAAGGAGTAGATCGCCTAATCTATCCGTTCGGCTTATCAACCAGTGCAGCTTCACCCTGTGAAGGTAGCGGAATTGACCTACCTTCGTCCTGTGAAGCGTGCCTTGTTCCCTGGAAGTTTTGACCCGATTACGAATGGACATATAGAGATCATTCGGCGGGGACTCACTCTTTTTGACGAAATCGTCGTAGGTATCGGGCTCAATACCAGCAAACAGCCCATGTTTCCCCCAGCCCAGCGCTTGAAATGGATACAAGAAGTCTTCCAAAACGAACCGCGCGTCCAGGTGACTACCTACACAGGACTGACGGTACGCTTTGCACGGGAGATTCAAGCAAGATTTATCCTACGTGGGCTTCGCTCCGCTCCAGATTATGAATATGAGCGAAATATTGACTTGCTCAACAAGTATCTGGACGAAAGCATAGAGACTTTCTATCTATTGAGTAGTCCTGAAACTTCGTTCGTGTCGTCCACGCTGGTTCGGGAGGTGATAAAGTTTCACGGACACTTAGAGGGGCTACTCCCGCCCCACATCATCGCCGATATTTATGCAACCTATCCTGAAAGCAGACCAGTAGGTAGTAAATAATCATGCCTCGGCTTTCTATCATTACTGTAACCTATCAGGCCGCTCAAGTATTGCCCATCACCCTGAGGAGCGTAAAAATCCAAAGCTGGCGCGATTGGGAGCACATTTTCGTGGATGGAAACTCCACAGATGAAACCTTGACGCTAATCAGAGAATATGAGCGTACGGTCCCCCTCGTGCGCTGGATAAGTGAGAAGGACCGCGGAATCTATGATGCCATGAATAAGGGCCTCAGACTCGCGACAGGGGAATATGTAACCTTTCTCAACGCTGGCGATGCATTCTGGGAAAGCGACACCTTAGAAAAACTTTTTGAGAATGCCCCCACAGGCGCCCAAGTACTTTACGGTGATCACAGGTATGTCGATCTCCATGGTCAGCTTCTCCCCCGTCGCCGTCCCAGGCCTTACCCCAGCGGAGAGCTGAAACTGGCACACTTTCGCACAGGAATGGCCATAGCTCATCAAGGACTCTTTGTGAAAAGAGAAATAGCCCCTGAATATGACCTAAGCTATCCGCTGGCCGCGGACTTAGACTGGGCTATTCGCCTCATGAAACGCAAGCCTTCTACCTATGACAGCGGTCAAATCTTGATTCGTTATTTAGAGGGCGGGGTATCCGCTCGCCGTCTGCGACGATACATTCAAGAGCGAACGCGCATTCTGTATAAGCACTTTGGCTGGAGTGCAGTCCTGGAAAGCTTTTATGCCATGATGCGGCATAAACTGCGCGGAGGCTACCCCTTCGTAGAATGAAGCCTTTTCAGCGAGATTTAGGCATAGTCCTTTTAGCCAACCTGATTTCTAAACCCCTTTGGCTGATCGTTGATAACTTGGCTCAGAATCAAATCGGTCATGAAGCGTACGGGCTAATCGGGGCTCTGCTGGGCATCGGGCAGTGGGCCATCGCCATCGCAGACTGGGGACTATATGCTATGGTTACGCGAGAAATGGCTCGTGGTATAGAGCATTATCCCCGACTAAGCGGCATAACCTTCATACTCAAGCTCATACTGACGATAATAGCTGGCATTTTTTTCATCGGGCTGGGCTGGATATTAGGGTATAGGGAAAAGGCTTTCCTATGGCTGATAGCACTCATATTGTACCAGTTAGCGCTGAGCTATCTCCAGTATTTCAGAGCCTATCTCCAGGGAGCTCAGCGGTTCCGGGTAGATGCGTTTTTTTCCGCAGCGGAAAAGGTTTTTGTCCTCCTGCTTTTGGGGGCAAGCTGGAACATACTTAGCGGAGACTTATATGTAGGGATTTTAGTTATTGCCGGGGGTGTAACTGCTGTACTTTCCGGCCTAGTAATCTGGCGAGAATACGGTCTGCCTACTTTCGTCTCCGACCGTTCTGACTTATGGAAAGCCTTTAGACAAATGACCCCTTTTGCCCTCATGGGATATGCCACCGCCTTCAATGAACGGCTCAATCAAATCCTTTTGGAGCGATGGGTGAGCCCTTATGCAAATGGATTATACTGGGGGGCATATCGGTGGTTTTCGGCGGCGATGATGTATCTGTGGATAGTTTTACCTTTATTTTTTGCCCGTTTCGCTAAGCTCGGACGCCAACGCAGCCCCGAGCTTTGGAAAACTTTTGTATGGGGACAGTTGGTAAGCAGCTTACCTATCATAGGTATAGCTGGGGTATTCCTTGGCGCCCCCAAGGTATTTCTCTGGCTTTTTACCCATAGCAGTCCCAGCGAGATCACCCAAATGAGCCATATTCTACAGGCGCTGGCTTTTGCTCTCATCCTAAACGGACTAACAGCAATTTACAGCACTTACCTCACAGCGGTTGGGTACGAGTGGGTGGCTTTCTGGCTTATGGTAGGCGCCAGCACCATAAACTTCATCGCATGTCTATTTCTAATACCCACCGGGGCTGGCGTGGGGGCAGGGATCGGATTGGGGATTAGTTATCTATTTTATGGAGCTGGATTCATATGGACTTTCAAAAAGGTCGCTCCTATACCTACGCCATTATCGGTTCTTGTGCGTCTGGTACTACTTTCAATCTTGTATGGAGCTACGCTTTTCATGATTGGACAGTTCAGCGAAGAGGTAATAACCCTCCTCTCTGCGGGCATCAGCCTGATATTTTGGAGCTGGGTTTTAGGCATCTTCAAGCAGTGGAAATATGCGAGTCGCCATAGATAGCCGCTTTCTACTGCCGCATTTAGAAGGCTTTGGACGCTTCACTCGCGAAATAGCCTCTCGGCTCATCCAGCAGTACCCCGAGGTCTCTTGGGAGCTTCTTTTTGATAGGCCCCCCCTGCCTAAATATACTTTTGGACCTACACAGCGAAACGTAGTCATTCCTCCACAAACACGACACTGGACTTTATACGAAATATGGTGGCACCTTTCGGTACCTTTTTTCTATCTGAGGAAAGGCGCGCCTTCTGCGCTCTTCGCTACATACGGCATAGTCTCCAAAAAAGTCGCAGAGAAGGTCCCGACCGTTGCCTTCATACATGATGTGGCTTTTGCGCGCCATCCAGAGTTTCTCCCGAGAGATTGGCAGGCATACTATATGAGAGCCACTCGGCTATCGACTCGCTTTGCTCAACGCCTCATCACTAATAGCCTCTCTGTACAGCACGATTTGGTAGAACTTTTTGGTGTCAACCCCGAAAAAATTCAGGTAAGCTACAGCGGATGTGATACAGAGTTCTTTCACCCCATGCCCAACCTGGATAGGGAAGCTATTCGCCGCGCTCATGCTCAGGGCTATCCCTATATTCTATATGTCGGAAGCATACACCCTCGTAAGAATCCCGAAAGGCTATTGCTGGCATACGACAAACTGCGAGAAAAGTACGATGCCCCCCTCCGTCTCCTGATGGTGGGGCGATTTATGTTCAAAGAGCGGACGGCGCTTAGCTCCCTTGCCAGGATGAGACATCGTGAGGAGGTTATTTTTCATCCACCTGTTTCAGATGAAGTTCTTCTACGGATGTACAACGCTGCTGAAGCTGTCGTGTATCCCTCGCTATATGAAGGATTCGGTTCGCCAGTAGCAGAAGGGCTGGCTTGCGGCGTTCCCGTGGTGACCAGTAGGGTGAGTTCTCTGCCTGAGACTGGCGGAGAGGCGGCATTTTATGCTGATCCTTATGACCCTGTGTCTATTGCAGAAGCGATTTATCAGGCTCTCACTCAATCAGCTGACGAAAGGCGCCGCCGTGCCCTCCTTGGACTTGAACATGTGAAGCGCTTCTCCTGGAACGCCACAGTCCAGACCATATGGGAAAATCTCAAAGCCATTGCTGTCTAACTTTGAAGTAGTGAACTGGCAGGAGACATATGAACGCTATACGGCGGCTTTACGTGCAGTGCCCCGCCCTTTAGCGCTGGTAGATGAAGAAGCCCTATACGAAAACGCTCAACGCGTTCTTGCTTATGCTGGGAAGCTACCAGTTCGTATAGCTACAAAATCTATCCGATGCGGCTCTATTCTTCGGCGGCTTTTTTCGTACAGTGAGCGCTTTCAAGGCATGCTCTGCATGAGCGCTCGGGAGGGCTTGTACTTAGCCCGAGAAGGGTTTGATGACCTATTGATTGGCTACCCTTTCTATCAGCAAGCGGAGTTGAGCGCTTTTCGTTCTTTGTTGGAGGCAGGGAAAAAAGCCATAGCCATCGTGGACAGTCCAGCTCATGTAGAAGCCTTACAGAAAGCTCTGGAGGGCACGCCCATACGCGCCCAAGTGTGTTTAGATGTGGATGTTTCATCGGATTGGAAAGTTCTGTACTTCGGCGTGAGACGCTCTCCTATCAACACTCCCGAGAAAGCCCTGGAGTTGGCTCGGTTTATTCAGAAGCAGTCTCATTTAGAACTGGTAGGGCTCATGGCTTATGAGGCACAGATTGCGGGCGTCGGCGAACATAAAATGGGCTGGAAAGGACCGATTCTGCGGTTCTTGAAAGCCCAGTCCTGGAAAGAGGTACAGCGTCGGCGACAGGAGACGATAGAAGCTCTGAAAGCAGCGAACTTTTCTCTCCGCTTAGTAAATGGAGGGGGCACAGGTAGCCTTAGGGAGACGAGCACGGACCCCTCCGTAACAGAAGTAACGGCAGGTTCGGCTTTTTTTGCGCCAGCTCTATTTGATCATTATGAAAAAGTTCAGTTTGCTGCGGCGGCAGGCTTCAGTCTGGAGATTGTACGACAGCCTGCAAGAGACATATTCACCTGCCACGGAGGCGGATATATCGCTTCAGGAGCGGTGGGCTTAGAAAAGCTGCCCCGCCCTTGGCTCCCCCCGTCGGCGCAGTTTCTCCCACACGAAGGCGCAGGGGAAATACAGACCCCCGTACATATTCCAGACCCTCCCCCTTTTCTGCGCATAGGAGCGCCATTGTATTTTCGCCACGCCAAAGCTGGGGAGCTGACCCAGAGATTTCCTCAACTTCACATCATCCGAGGCGAAAAACTCGTGGAACAAGCTTCTACCTACGCCAGCCTTCCCGAGGTCTGGGTATGAAGCGTTTAGATAAGTATGTGCTCCTAAGCTTCTTAGGTCCCTTCGCTGCGAGCTTTAGTACCACTCTGGTCGTACTCGTGATACAGTTTCTTTCCCGCTATCAGGAAGACATTTTAGGGAAAGGATTTCCCACACTGGTTCTAATAGAGCTTTTCGGATATGCTTCAGCGTCTCTTGTACTTCTCGCTCTGCCTATGGGGCTGCTCATGGCAGGACTGATGACGATGGGCAACTTTGGAGAGCGTTTAGAACTGACCGCTTTTCTGAGCGCAGGTGTCCCTTTCGTGCGAGTATTATCTCCATTGCTTCTTGCAGGGGGGGGCGCGCTTTTCTTTTCGGGCTGGTTATCGTGGTATCTCATTCCTCAGGCGAACTTGAAACTCTACACCCTCCTGTATGACATGGAGCACGCCAAGCCTGCTTTAGCCCTCAAACCCGGCTTTTTCAATCGCTGGATAGATGGATATGCTATCCGAGTAGGACGGGTAGACAAAGAGCGTGAGCTCTCTGATGTTCTCATTTATGAATATGCCCCCGATGGGAGCGTCCAACGAACGATCGCTGCCGGCTCAGGGCAATTTATCATGGATGAGGAATGGCAGCTTTTACGCTTCACGCTTTACAAAGGATGCCAGTACGAGACCAATCTGCGCTCCCAACGGCCCCCAGCATGGAGCCGAAGCTGCTTTGATACGCTGGAACTGAGGCTGGATATTTCGGGCTTGGGACTTCACCGCTCAGATGAGAAGCTATTCGCTGGTCATCAGTATATGTTAGAGATTGGTCAGCTTAGAAAAGCCGTGGATAGCTTAGACAAGCTTTGTCACAGTTTGTCAGATGAGATTCACCACTCTCTAAAAAACACCTTTCCTGTGCCAAAGCCGGGGGATTCCCTCCTCCCACCCCAGCTACGAGCCTCATCTTATGCAGAAACCGACAATCTCCTCAGGCGTGACAGAAACTTAGCGGAATATTACACTCAGCGCTTTCGGCAGGTGCATGAAAGCTATTGGCGCTATGAGTTAGAGTGGTGGTATAAGTTTGCCTATCCTACGGCCACGGTGGTATTTCTGGTTTTAGGGGCTACTTTGGGTGGGGTCATCCGCAAAGGCGGCCTGGGGATGCCCTTGGTCGTATCCACTGCTTTATTTATTCTGTTTTACATACTGAATGCTCAGGGGAAAAAACTTGCCAGAGAAGGGGTTTTAGACCCGTGGGTTGGTGCTTTTTTGCCTCTAATCGTCATAGGTCCTGTGGCGTTATACCTGCTTTTATTAGTTACGACAGAGGCGGAGTGGTTGTATTTAGATTTTTGGCGCAAAAAGTATCGTAGATGGCGCGCTTCCTAGTGATACAAACCGCTTTTTTAGGAGATGCAGTACTCACCTTACCCCTCGTGGGCCGATTGCGAATGGCATTTCCCGAAGCGGAGATCCACTGGGTTATTCGTAAAGGCATAGAAGAACTGTTTGAGGCTCACCCTTGGAACTTCAAACTCTGGTTATGGGACAAAAGTTGGCGCGGCTGGTGGCAGCTCTATCGCACTCTCGGCTCTGAGACTTGGGACGCAGTGCTTGTGGTGCAGCGATTTTTCCGTATGGGGTTATTAGGATTGAGCCTCCCAGCCAGGGTTCGTATCACTTACGATAAAAATCCCCTTAGTGTATTTTACACTCATCGCATACCTCACACGTTCGGGGCAGGGATTCACGAAGTGAGCAGGGTCTTATCTCTCCTGAGACCTCTGGGAGTTTCTTTGGATATGCCTTCGCCTCCTTGGCTCTTTCCGCCTGATTCAACGATGTTGAACGAAACATACATTATAGTGTCCCCGACTTCTCGCTGGCAGACAAAAGAAGCTCCCTTTGAGTACTGGGCAAACTTTCTAAAAACTGTGCCATCCTCTGTAAAGGTTTATCTTACGGGGTTAGAACAAGACAGGGCGCGCCTGGACTCTTTAATCGCCTATCACCCCCGAGTAGAAAACTTAGCCGGGCTTCTTTCTCTGAGAGAGCTTTCTTCCTTAGTAAAAGGGGCTCGGCAGGTTTATGCTGTTGATAGTGCCCTTACGCATATCGCTTCGGCTTTGGGCGTACCGACCACGACGGTATTCTGCTCTACGGTGCCGGAGTTTGGCTTCGGTCCTTTATCCCCCAATAGTCATATCGTACAGGCTGAGGAGGAGCTACCCTGCCGACCCTGTGGCATACATGGAAAATCGGCCTGTCCGAAAGGTCACTTCAGATGTGGCCGAGAACTACCTACGCTGCTTTTCGCAGGGGCATAAATTTCTTGGCAGAAGGCTTCTATTCCACATCCACCTCAGAAGGAAACTCAGAAGAGGGATCATGCGCCGAAAGCAGCAGCTCTGCCCGCTGCTCCTCCGCAAGAGCTTCTTCTACCATAGGGGGAGGTAAGGTTTTCTCAACTCGCACGCCTCGAGAGATAAGTTTATTCGCTGTGGCTATGACATTCTCTTTGCCAGATATAAGATATCCCCTCGCGGCATCGTAACTTTCTTTTGCTTTTTCCAGGCTTTTGCCAACTTTTTCCAACTCTTCTATGAATCGTCGCAGCTTATCCAGCATCTTTTCTGCCAGTTTGGCGATGTCTTCTGCGTATCTATTCCGCTTCTCAATCTGCCAAAGCTGGTCAATAATACTTATGAACCCCGTCAGAACAAATGGTCCCACTAAGATGACGCGGGCTTTGCGCGCTTCCTCGAGTAAGTCAGTTCGCGTTTGCAGTGCCAGCTGGAGGGCCCCCTCTACGGGACAGAATAATATCGTCCAGCCGATGTGCGGAATGCGTGCCTTCTGATATTTCGCCAGTCCCCGGACATGAGAGATCACAGAGTTGGCATGATCTTCCTGAGCTTTTCTCTGCTCCTCTGGAGTCTTGGCGCTAAAGTATCTATCGTATGCTGTGAGAGAGACTTTAGCGTCTATGAGAATATAGCGATTGTCAGGCAGTTTGAATACTAAATCAGGGCGAAGCTGCTCCTTATCTGCGCCCTGTATGGATACCTGCATGCGAAACTGCTCGCCTTCCTTGAAACCAGCTAGCTCCATGAGTTCGCGGAGACGCTCCTCGCCCCAGCGCCCCTGTACCTGAATATTCCCCCGTAGAGCACGAGTGAGATTTTCTGTTTGCTCACTGAGTTTATAGCTATCTTGTAGAACTTTATCTATAAATCCTTGCAGTTTAGCGATATTTTCTTGCTGCTTTCCTCCATAGTCAATCATTTCCTTCTGCATTTTTTCCAACTGCTCCCGAAAAGGCAGTAGGAGGCTACTCAGACTTTCCTGACTGCGTGCGTGCAAGAACTGGGTGCCCTCCTGAACAATCTTTTGCATGAGGTTCTCAAAAAGCGTTTCCATCTGCTTAGACTGGGCTTCGCGCCATTCTAGGTTTTTCTGAGCCAGTTCTATCTGCTCCCTTAGTCCAGAGAGCTGCGAAATAGCCTCATCATATTCTTTGCGCAGAAGTCGCAGGTCCTCATCTGATTTTTGAAGGAGTAGGTTCTTATCGTTGATTTGTGCATGAAGTCCCCGAATCTCACCTTCCATACGCGCTTTATCCTCGGCGAGACGGCGCACATCAAACTGGAGCTGTTCAAGGGTCTGTTCAAGCTGTCGTTTCTCCGAGCGGAGCTGAGAGCTTTCATTCTCAAACCGTTGAGCGAGCGTCCTCTGCTGATAGAGCTGCATACGAGTTTTACTCAGCCATATCCAGAATCCCAGTCCCGATGAAAACACTCCCAACAGAAAAGCCACGATTAGGGCGGAAGTATCCATACCTGCAAAGGTAGCTGCGGGATTTAGTACTGAAAGCTAAACTCCAGTCCCCCCAAACATACTTAGCGGAGGAATGCAAGATTCCATCTCGTAACCCGCACATCCGGAAGTCGTGTGGCCTTGACTTTCTGAGCACTTGCAGATGTGGGATTATTTGTACATTTGTAGTCGCCTGCCCGGTCGTCTAACGGTAGGACAGCAGATTTTGGGTCTGCGTGTGGGGGTTCGAATCCTCCCCGGGCAACAGCGTGTCTGCTGACACACCGGTTAAGATTTTCGCAGGCTCCTCTTCCCGTGCCTTCGCAGAGAAAGTTGCTCAGTTCTACGGACAGCCTTTGGGGGCGCTCACACTCAATCGCTTTTCTGACGGTGAGATGCAGCCGAAGTACGAAGAGTCCATTAGAGGCGCTCATGTTTGCTTGATTCAGTCTACAAATGCCCCTGCTGACAACCTGCTTGAGCTTCTCCTCCTAATAGATGCAGCCAAGCGAGCCTCAGCTGAAACCATTACGGCGGTGATTCCTTACTTTGGGTATGCCCGTCAAGACCGTAAAGAAGAGGGGCGCGTCTCTATCGGAGCCAAACTAATCGCCAATCTCCTTCAAGCAGCGGGGGCTTCTCGCATCGTCACGATGGACCTTCATGCAGGACAGATACAGGGGTTTTTTGATATTCCTCTTGACAATCTGGAAGCCTCTGCCGTCCATATACCCTATGTGCAATCTCTGAATCTTCAGCCTCTTGTTATAGTTTCGCCTGATGCTGGCGGAACCGCCCGAGCCCGAAAATATACCCGTCACCTTCACGCTGAGCTTGCTTTGGTAGACAAATACCGCGCCCAGGCTAATCGAGTCCACTCCATGCGGCTAATTGGTGACGTCCGAGATAAACATGCACTTATAGTGGATGATCTTGTAGATACAGCTGGAACGCTTGTACACGCCGCCGAACTCCTCCTGCAAGAAGGCGCTCTATCGGTTCGGGCTTGTGTCACGCATCCTGTGCTTTCTGGTGCCGCTTACGAAAGAATTGCTCATTCTCCTTTATCAGAGCTAATCGTCGCAGACACCTTGCCCCTCCGTAAAGAGCTTGACAAGATAACAGTACTTTCAGTAGCTCCCATCTTCGCCCAAGCTCTACGAAACATTCATCAACATGAGTCTGTCAGTGCCTTGTTCTATTCCTAAATTTCCGAAGCAGCCGCAATAGGCGGAAACCAAATAAATATGATAACTCTGTTCGCTTGTCCCAAACCATTTACCGAACCTCGTATAGCCGAAGTTCAAAGAAAAGCCATCCAGAGTTGGCTTCTTCTGAAAAAAGTATCGGAAATAATCCTTATCGGGGACGATGAGTTAGTCGCAGAGGTCGCAGCGGAATATAATCTCAAACATATACCGTATTTAGAAAAAACTGCACACGGAAGCCCCATGGTTAGTGATCTATTTTACAAAGCGAAAAATGCCGCAATAAGCGACATTCTAATGTATGTCAACTCAGACATACTCCTCACGAATAAGGTTATTGATGCAGTAGATATAGTCAAGCAAGCCTTCAACAAATACCTCATTATTATATCTCCTTACCTGACTGATATAAATGGTCTGACCATTCAAGAGGGATATGAAAACAGAGCTTTTGAGCACATCGTCAATCAACCTATACCGACAGGCGCAGATGTATTTATTTTTCCCAAGACCATTTACGATGAAATTCCTCCTTTCGGCTTAGGAAGGTGTTTCTGGGATTTTTGGCTCATTTCAGACCCTCTTCTGAAAGGAATACCGGTCATAGATGCCACTGACTTCGCACCCACCTTCCATCCTGTGGATGAAAGTAGTACCCACTATGTAGAATACACTCAAAGAGAGGCCCCAGTACTTGCCGAAAAGTCTATCTCCGCACGATCTCAGGCATTTAATATGCAAATGAATATAAACTTTACACTGACAGACTCCGCGCACCTCCTTCGTCGGCACGATGTCCCCTACAAGCTCTCATCAGAAGGACAAATCATACAACAAAAATCCATGTGGCGTATACGGATGAAACAAAAGATAGGGCTTTGGATGGATAAAACCGCCCCTATACGCAGAAGAATCGGATTATATCGCTGGTGGAAATGATATGATAACGATAGCCTCTTGGCCGAAGAGATTCACGGAGCCCCGCTTTGCGGACATCCAAACTAAAGCCATCAAGAGCTGGCAAATGCTTTCGCCTGATGTAGAAATCATTTTAGTGGGTAAAGATGAAGGTGTCGCCGAAGTCTGCGCTCAAATGGGGCTGAAGCACCTACCAAACGTAAGAGCAAATGAAAGAGGAACGATATATCTGGACGATCTCCTCTATCAAATTTCACTGCATGCAAGGCATAACATCGTGGCGTATGTAAATGCGGATATTATTGTATTGCCAGCCCTTGCTCGTGCTGTATCGGAGGTTTCCAAAAAGTGGAAGCGTTTCCTCCTCGTTTCAGCCCCTCATATAGCAGATTTTACTGCTATTCAGGTAGAGCCTGGCTTTGAGAAAAATGCCCTCAAACATATTGTCCAACAGCCGACCCCATACGGAGCTGATATTTTTGTCCATACAAAAGGATTGTATAAAAAGGTAAAGCCTTTTCTGGTTGGTCGACAGATATGGGACTCATGGATGATGGCTTACCCTGCGGGAAAGGGGATACCCTGTATAGATGCCACAGAATATGCCATAACCCTTCATCCAATAGATGAAACCAGTACCCATGCATATGTACATTTACAAGAGGGAAAGAAACGGGAAGAAAGCTGGCGCAAGGCTAATGATCCTCTCAAGGTTCAAGAATATGAATACAATGAGAGCATGGTAACCTCATGGTGGTTCATGCACCTACATAGAACGAAGTTACCTTATGAGATTAAGCCTGATGGAAATATCTCAGAAAGAAACTTATCTGACAAAGACATTGATATTATAAGAAAGATAAGGTCAGAAGATAGGAAATCATTTATAAAAAGCCTGCTAAAACGAGTCGGATTATACAATAAAGTGTACGATCTATACAGAATTATCAAACGGAACTACTGAGAATCTATCTTCACAATCGCTAAGGGCACCCAAGATGTAACTACATACAAAAGAGCCATTCATGCTTCGTATATTTGCCCCATGGAGAAACTGAGTCGGGTGTCCATAGTTGGACTTGGCAAGTTAGGGGCTCCTATGGCAGCAGCCATCGCATCCAAAGGAATACAGGTGATTGGAGTGGATTTGGACGATAATAAGGTCGCTGCTATCAATCGTCTTGCTGCTCCTGTGTATGAGCCTGGGCTATCAGAGCTACTACAAAAAAGCGCTGGTTACGTATCTGCTACGACGGATCTATATCAAGCCGTACTTGACTCTCAGGCAACTTTTATCGTTGTAGCTACACCGAGTCAGCCCGATGGACACTTCTCCTTAGAATACGTCCTAAAGGCGTGTCAAGTAATCGGTGAGGCTCTCAAGAAAAAAGATGCATGGCACACCGTCGTTGTAACAAGCACGGTATCGCCTTTATCTATGGATAGACATATACGCCCTACACTGGAAAGCATTAGCGGCAAAACGGCTGGAAAAGATTTTGGCTTAGCTTACAATCCAGAGTTTATAGCTTTGGGTACTGTAATCCGGGATTTCCTAAACCCTGACCTTATACTCATTGGAGAGTCCGACAAGACAACGGGCGACCTGCTGCAGGACCTCTATGAGAGAGTTTTAGATAAGAAGCCGTATTATGCTCGAATGAACTTCGTCAATGCGGAGCTGACAAAGCTTGCCATCAATACATTTGTCACTACAAAAATCAGCTTCGCTAATATGATAGCTCGCATCTGTGAGCGGCTGCCAGAAGCCGACGCAGATACAGTCACAACTGCTTTAGGGATGGACTCACGAATAGGTTCCAAGTACCTTCGTGGAGCGATAAGCTATGGCGGGCCTTGCTTTCCCCGAGATAATCTTGCGCTGATAGCTCTCGCTCGTCAAGTGGGCATCACGGCAGACATCGCAGAAACGACTGATAGCTTCAACCGCTGGCAAAATCAGTGGCTGGCAGAGTTTATTTACCAACATCTCACCCTTGGTCAAAAAGTCGGCATACTCGGTATAGCCTATAAGACAGGGTCAGATGTCATCACAGAGTCGCCAGCTATATACGTGATGGAGCACCTTCTCCAAAAAGGTATCTCCATAATAGCTTATGATCCTGCTGCCCATACAAATGCTAGAAGCATTTTTGGGGAAAATATCATATGGGCAGACTCCGCAGCTGAATGCATCGCTCAAGCAGAGGTAATAGTTATTCTAACGACTTGGCCAGAATTTAAAAATCTCCCATCTAACGCCTGGAGCCCCGATGGTGTAATACGAAAAGTAATAGACTGCTGGCGATTCTTACCTGAAATAGCTGACCATCCTAAGGTGGATTATATCCCTCTCGGCAAATCCGTTCAAGCCCCTGTAACGCAAACTTCCGTAGAAACTTCGGCATAAAAAGCTCTTAGGCGTCTGCAGCAAATCTAATCTATTTTATACTTATGGGGAAAAAACGCTCCGTGAGATACGCACTCAACCTCCCCCCATGCTTATCTGCTTAGACTATTTTCTTTGTGAAGCTGAACTATCTGAGAAAGCTTCTTAGGATGGGCTCGCCTGAGTGCGCTGCGGTGCTGGTGCTTTCTGATTTGGGCTTGGGATAGGGTCGTCCACTGCTCATGAGAAAAAAAAGCCGCCTTTTTGGGACGAAAGGCTAACTCTCCTTGAGGACGAGCAAATCTATTCCAAGGACACACCTGCTGGCAAATATCACATCCAAAAATCCATCCATGGAGGTCGGGCATACCTTCATCTAAATCGGGAGCTTCTATCGTCCAGTATGCGATACAGCGCCGTGCGTCTATCACATATGGCTCCAAAGCCCGCGTTGGACATGCTTCTACACAGCGATTACATGTCCCGCATAAATCCTCCGTAAATGGTTCATCTGGCAAAAGAGCTGCCGAGGTAAGAACACCTCCAATGAATGTGTAGCTGCCCAAACGGCGATGGAGTACCAGCGTATTTTTTCCTATCCAGCCTAAACCAGCCATCACAGCCCAAGCCTTTTCCAAAATCGGAGCTGTATCTACGAATAGACGAGCATCGTATCCATGGCGGATAAGGTAGTCCGCTATGATTTGGAGACGGCGCCGAAGGTGAATGTGATAATCTTCTCCCCAGGCATACTGGGCGATAGGTGATACGGGACGCTTAGTGTGAAAATAGCTCTGGAGTACAAGTAGCATGCTTCGTGCTCCTGGAAGAACTGATGAAGGGTCTGCACGCAGCAATGCCCCTTTATCCAGGTAGGACATACCTGCATGCTTACCTGCCGCAAGCCACGAGAGAAACCGCCTATATGCCTGAGATAAAAGAGGAGGCGCATCTGAGGCATCCATTCGTACGACAGAGGCAATCCCGCAAGCGTCGAATCCAAGCCCCTCTGCGAGAGATTTGACCGCCTGAGTAAGAGATAAGCTCATCCGAAAAGCGTCGGAGGGCCACCTTTTATTGCACGCCCGAAGTGTTCATAAGCGCGCTCCAATGCTCGGCGCCCCCGCAAGGTTCGCTCCATGAACCCCTCCATAATGAGATAAGGCTCATACACCTCCTCTATGGTCTCAGCTTCTTCTCCAATAGCCACAGCAAGCGTCTGTATGCCCGTAGGACCGCCACCGAAGCGATCTATGAGCGCAAGCAGAAGCTTCTTATCTATCTCTTCTAACCCCGCAGGGTCTATGCGAAGGGCAGTAAGAGCTTCCTCGGCAAAAGTCCCATCTATTTTATCTACCCTGCTCACCTGGGCAAAGTCACGTAACCGACGCAATAAACGATTAGCCGTACGAGGCGTCCCACGGCTACGACGAGCTATCAGTTCAGCCGCTACCTCTGCGATAGATATGCCTAGCAGTTGTGCTGAACGCAGTACAATCTGGGTAAGTTCAGCTTTGGTGTAATACTCTACATGAATGGTGATTCCAAATCTTGCCACAAGGGGGGCTGTAAGCAGCCCAAGTCGGGTAGTAGCCCCTACGAGGGTGAAAGGTTTGAGGCGCAGCTGCAGAGTTCGGGCATGAGGCCCGCTATCTATGACTATGTCCAGCCGATAATCCTCCATAGCACTGTACAAATACTCCTCTATGGAGGGATGCAGCCGATGAATCTCATCTATAAAAAGAACATCCCCGGCCTCCAACTGCGTGAGCAATCCAGCTAAATCAGCCGGCCTTTGAAGCGCAGGACCACTGGTAGTAAAGAGACGAGTACCCATCTCATGAGCTATGATATGGGCCAAAGTAGTCTTACCTAGTCCTGGCGGACCGTAAAATAACGTGTGATCCAGAGGCTCTCCGCGTTCTCGAGCTGCGGCGATGAAGATATGCAGATTCCGAATAAAGGGCCGCTCGCCGATAAATTCGGACAAGCTTTTAGGTCGTAGAGCCCGCTCTTCGGAGTCAAGAACCGCCTTCATGCGGAAGCTGCTTCACCATGTGATAAACAGAGCTGCCGCCTTTGCACTTTCGGACATCTATCCTGTCTATAAGCCGACGAATGAGATATATCCCGAAGCCCCCGGGTCTATTTGTTCCGGCTCGGAGTAGAGTCGGCTCTGAAGGATACGCATGTAAGTCATATGGTGGCGCAGGGTCATACAGATAGATGTGGAGAGTATGCTTCTGCACATGCAGTTCTAATCGGAGCTCTTTCTGAGGATTTTCGGCATTTCCGTGGAGAATAGAGTTTGCGCAGAGCTCCTCCACAGCGACAGTGATCTGATTAAGCAACACCGAAGAGGGCACTTTCGCGCGCAGATGCGTCTGTACGAAATGGCGAATTATGGGTAGATTCTCGGTAGAAGCCCCAAAGGACAAACTCGCCTTAGACATGATTAACAGGCATGAGCTTCGTCAGCCCTAAAAGATCCAGGATGTTGTATACCTCAGGGGTTACATCTTTTAGCTCCAGAGAAATGCCTTTCGGAGCGAGATTATCAATAGACATGAGCAGGATGCCAGCGCCAGCACTTGAAAGGTAAGTTAGACCGCGGCAGTTTAGGATGATTTTACGGGTATTAGGATGTTCCTGAAGTAGGCGATTTAGATTTTCGTAAAGCTTAGGAGCAGTGAGAGCATCTAACTCGCCCGTGAGAGCTACTTGAAGGTTAGTATCCGTAGTACCCGAAAGGACTTCTACCTGCATGTAGCAAAGATACGAGCTCAACCCAAATAGCGTACTACCAGCAGAGTCCCATCGTCTCCCAAGCTCGTATCTCCTACAAAGGTTCGTACTTCTTGAACTATGGCTTCTGCGATTTCAGAAGGAGTGGCATGAACATGAGCCTTGAATACAGACAGCAAACGCTCAACCCCAAACATCTCGCCAGAGAGATTAGCCGCCTCAGAAAACCCATCGCTGAAAAAAAGAAATAAGCTTCCCGGCATAAGCCTTCCCTTCTCTGGTGTGAGGATTTTCTTGATAATTTGGGAGGAAGTGCTACCTAATACAATCCCCGAAGGGCGCAGAACATCCACTTCATCTACCAATGGATTCCAATAGAATATCTCTGGATTTCCCGCTCTAAATAGGATATACTCTTTCCTCCTAAGGTCAAAGCGCAGCAAAGTAGCCGCCAGAAAGTTATTTTTATGAAAGACCCGCTTGAGTGCATCGTTCAGACGGAAGAGCATTTCTTCTGCCTCCAACTCCTGTAACCAGAGCGTATTGAGAGCCGCACGAGCCTGTGCCATCTGATAGGCCGCAGCGATGCCACTTCCCGCACTATCTGACAACCAGAAATCCACAACGCTCCCATCAGGAGATTCATGTATCTGATAATAGTCTCCCCCTATCGTGCGATCATACTGCTCAAAATGTACATGAAAATCCACTTTTTTGAGAATGGGCGGAGGGGGCGGCATAAGCGCCTCCCGAGTCTCTCGTAGAAAGTCTATCTCCTTCCGAGCAGTGAGGAGCTGCTCTTGATAACTGCGCCTATCTAAATTCTCCAAGAATATCGCCGTCTGCTCTGTGAGCGTTTTTATGAGCTCTATGTCCTTTTCTTCAAATCCATCCGGCGAAATGCTAACTACCGCCACCGATAAAGTCTGATTGAGCAGAGCTCCTGAAAGCCGAAAAAGCGGACGCTGTGCAAGTATGACAGATATATCAGGCAGCATTTTATGGTGCTTTTGAAGAGAGGCAATAAACTCTATATACGCTTCCGTACCACTGCGTTCTGATAAGAGCCGCCTAAGGGTTTCGCGGATCGCAGCATTAGAGATATTACTTGTGGAAAGTGTCTCTTCCGGAGTAGCTCGTAATAATATAAGGGAACCTGCAACCGGAGGCAGTTTCTTGAGCGTTTCCTTCGTAATGTCTATAATCATCTGAGGCGAAGTGGAGCTCTGCTGCCGAGCGAGAAACTCTGTGAGTAATTCAAGGGATTGCCCCTCGCCTTTACCAAAAGACACCAAGCGAAGTAGGAGTAGTACCACAATCCACCCACTGTGCAGAAGAACCACAGCCATTAGGACAAAAGACAGGCTCTTGAAAAGAGGCGGTAAGGTTTCTAAAAAATGAGACGGGACAACCCCCCATGCAATCCCTAAAATGACCACAGTGATAGTTAGCAGGGCTAAGGTCTCTGAGAGCTTCTGGCTGATAACCTCTTGAAGCCAGTCACTGAGATATAGAATAGGAAGCAGACCAACCCACAGGAGAGGAGCCAGTAGAGTACCTATAGTGGAGCTGATGTTCTGTATGATTAAGATGATGGCGACCAGAACAAAATAGCCCGAGATAGCCAAAGACTTAACAGGACGAACTCTGAAACTCACTAAGTGACCGACTAAGGCGAGATGTATCCCAGCCTGCACAACCACGCCAACTTCAAAAAGAGCCGTGACCAAGCCTTGAGTGCGTATGGAGGACGTACTCATCAGCAGAGTTATTGAACCCCAGAGCACTGCATGTGCAGCTCCTAATATGCCCAACAAGGCATTCCATCTGAGAAGGCGGTGTGGCGTGCGCCAACGCCGGGGTACTTCACCGCTGAGTAGGAGATATAGCCCTGCGCTCAGACATAAAAAGCTGAGTATCCCTACCCAGATAGATACAGGTGAGTTAGGTGAAAAATATCGCAACCACAGATATAAAAGAGCAGTGACTCCCCCTATGATGCTAGTAACGTGTCCGGCCGAACGGAGTATCGTCACTTAGCAGAATAGTTAGGCGCTTCGCGGATTATCTCTAAACTGTGTGGGTGACTTTCAGCAACACTTGCGGCACTTACCCGTATAAACTGAGCCTTACGCAGCTCTTCCAAAGAAGCCGCTCCACAATATCCCATACCTGCCTTAAGCCCACCGACGAGCTGGTGTAGAACCTCTGCAACTGTGCCACGGTAGGGCACTCGTCCAACGACCCCTTCGGGGACAAGTTTGCGAGTAGCTTCTTTCCTCTGCCCATATCTATCAGCACTTCCTGCCTGCATCGCTTCCAAAGACCCCATGCCGCGATAAACTTTGAACTTTCGCCCTTCATAAAGGATAGTTTCGCCTGGGCTTTCTTCTGTACCAGCTAACAATCCTCCTATCATGACGGCATCGGCGCCCGCTGCCAGAGCTTTGGTAATATCTCCGCTGTATCGGATGCCGCCATCTGCAATCAGCCCCACATTAGCTGGACGAGTCACTGCCGCCACTGACATTATAGCTGAAAGCTGAGGCACTCCGACCCCTGTGACCACTCGCGTAGTACAAATGCTACCAGGTCCGATACCGACTTTTACAGCATCTACTCCTGCCTCTATGAGGGCTGAAGCTGCTTCTGCTGTGGCGATATTTCCTGCTGTGATGGGGACGTAGGGGTATTTTACGCGTAGGCTGCGTACAGTCTCTATCACTCGCCGGCTGTGTCCGTGTGCCGTGTCAATGACAAGCATATCTACACCAGCCTGCACAAGCAGCTCGGCACGCCGGAGGGCTTCTTCGCCCACGCCGACCGCTGCAGCTACTCGTAGGCGCCCCAGCGCATCCTTGCAGGCATTAGGATAAGTTCGCTTGCGCAGAATATCTTTGTAGGTAATCAATCCAACAAGCTTCCCCTCCTTATCTACAAGGGGTAGCTTTTCTATGCGGTGCTTGCGAAGGATAGCCTCAGCTTCATCCAGAGTCGTGTCCTCTGGCGCCGTAATCAAAGGGAGCGGTGTCATGTAAGTAGATACCGGCGTATCGTCAGGACTGACAAACCGAATATCTCGGTTCGTTAGAATGCCTACCAAGTGGCGCTGTTTATCTACAATCGGTATGCCTCCTATGCGATGCTCCGCCATTAGCTGAAAAGCCTCACGAACTGGCGCCTCCGGATGAAGAACTATGGGGTCTAAAATAAGACCGCTTTCATAACGCTTCACTCGGCGAACTTGCTCAGCCTGTTCCGTAGGAGAGAGATTTTTATGTATAACTCCCAGACCACCTGCGCTGGCCATAGCTATCGCCATTTGATACTCAGTGACAGTATCCATCGCTGCACTCAAAATAGGGATATTGAGCGGAAAGCCTGCCGTAAGGTGGGTGGTTACGTCGGCTTCCTCGGGAAGTATCTCTGAATACGCTGGCACGAGCAGGACATCGTCGTAGGTGAGAGATAAGGGTATTTCGCGTGCCATGAACAAAGGTAAATAAGTAGCTTCGCATGAATGTACAGCTTGCTGAGAGGACTTTTACTCGCTCTACGGCATGGGATACGAGGATGGCGAAAACGAACCCGACATCCCTTGGAACAGGGGGCATTCGCTTCACCCCTCAATGGAGCCGTTACCCTCTCTTATCCGCATGCTCGTTTCCCGGTACCCGAAAATGGACACTATCGCCTGCATGTGACTATAGAAGACTGTATCGGCTGCGATCTCTGCGCGAGGGTGTGCCCTGTAAACTGCATTACCATAGAGAAGCAAAGGTCTCAGACTCTCTTAGGCTATACCTCATCTGGGGCGCCCAGAAGGTTTCATTTGCCGAGGTTTGATATTGATCATGCTTTGTGCTGCTTCTGCGGTTTATGCACCGTAGTTTGTCCCACTGAGTGCATCGTCATGGAGCCTGTATATGATTACGCTACTGATGATAGAGCTGCTCTGGTGTTGCGCTTTGGGGAGCGCTCTGATGTACCTTCTTAGTCGGAAAACCGTTGCGGGAGGACTTAGTGGGGCTTTTATTGTCTTGCTTGGGTTAGGGCTGTGGTATGGGTGGCGCAGTGCCACATACCTCTGGGCCCTTCAATGGACGATATATGCAGCTGGTATTCTGCTAATCTGGGCTTGGCTCGCTCTGGATAATCCCCTCCTGCAATATCCTAAACGCTTGCAACTCCCTTCTGCTATACTCGTTTTAGCCTTCCTCCTCTGGGGCACTTCTGAGACGATAGTTGAATATCCCAGAATCCTAAGAGTACCCACTATTTTGCCTGCGCTGAGTGATATTGGCATCCGCCTCGCTCACGAGTGGGCAGTAATTTTTGTTTGGGTCTCTGTAACTCTGTCCGCAGTATGGCTTCTGCTTCTCCTTTCATGGAAAAGAGTCAGCCCCCGAGCATGAGCCCAAGTGCTCCGAAAGTGTATGTAAGTCGTAAGTTTCACTTTTCGGCTTCACACCGAGTATATAATCCCTCGTGGTCAGACGAAAAAAACGCAGAGGTTTTTGGCCCGTGTAGCAATCCTACTGGGCACGGACATAACTATGAACTGGAAGTCATAGTCGCCGGTACACCTCACCCAGAGACGGGATATGTGATAGACATCGCCTACTTACGCCGACTGATAGAAGAGCGCATCATAAGCCAGTTAGACCACCGTCACCTCAATACCGATGTGGCTTTTTTAGCAGGGCGTATCCCTTCGTCTGAAAACTTGATTGTCGCTATATGGGAGCAGATACAACCGCTCTTGCCAGAAGGCGTCACTCTGGTAGAACTGCGTCTCTGGGAAACTCCGAGAAATTGTTTCATATACCATGGACAGAAAGCCTGAATACGCAAACGGACATGATACACCGCATAGCTGCGGTAGTTGCCTCTCAACAGAGATAGAAGCTACGCTCTCCCAAGACGAACGAGAAGCTCAAATAGCTTATCACTTTGCTGAAATAATGCGAATCTTAGGACTGGACCTGAGCGACCCCAGTTTGCGGGAGACCCCTAAGCGGGTGTCAAAAATGTACCTTCGCGAGCTATTCATCGGACTTAACCCGGCGTATGTCCCTAACGTGCGCCTTTTCCCCAATACATATAGTTACAATCGCATGGTGGTGGAAAAAGACATTCGCGTACGCTCAGTCTGCGAGCATCATTTTGTGCCGATCATTGGTGTGGCGCATGTTGCTTACATCCCGCGAGACTATGTAGTGGGCTTATCTAAGCTGAACCGAATCGTAGATTACTTCGCTCGTCGCCCGCAGGTACAGGAACGGATGACTCAGCAAATAGCTGACTTCTTGGAGACTAACTTAGACACACCTGATGTAGCCGTCATTATAGATGCAAAGCACTATTGCGTCTCCATGCGTGGTATTCAAGATGAAGCCAGCCGCACCTTGACTTACGCACTCAGAGGTAAGTTTGAGGAAGAGGACACTAAGGATACTTTTCTAAGGCTGGTAGGGCTATAACTAAACTCCCCACAAAAGCTGATAAGGCGGCCTTGAGAACGAGGAGGGGCATCTCTATGGGTCTGGTCAGCCCAAATCGCCCATCCACAAACAATCCCGAGTTTTGTCCTAAATAAATAACGATGCCCGCCTATACTTACGAAGAACTCCTGCAAGCTCAGCGTACATGGCGAATCAACTTCATCAACTGCCTGATAGGAGCGAAAAACCTCCACCTTTTGGTCACTCGCAATACCAATCAGACCTATAATGCAGCGATACTTAACTCAGGCATTCACATTGGGTCCTCGCCCCCATATGTGGGCTTTCTACTCCGACCGACGACAGTACCCCGCCATACTTATGAGAATCTTAGGTTGTATCCTTTCGCCACAATGAATGCCGTATCCTCAGATTTTTATGAACGAGCTCATGCCACCCATGGCAAGTTTCCTTACGGCGAAAGTGAGATAGAGCGGTGTGGTCTTTCTCTCCGATGGGAGGAAGGCGAAGATATGCCTTATGTCGCTGAAAGTCCTTTGCGTGTGAGAGTGCGTTTTGTAGAGGAGCATCTTTTGGCGGTAAATCAGACCCGCCTACTTGTTTTCGCCATAGAAAAAGTACATATTGACAAAGAACCTGAGCCAGATGGTTTTTTCCGATTGGACGAGCTCGGACTTGTCGGTGGCTCTGGGTGCGATGCCTACTGGGAGCTAAGGTACTTGGGGCGCCGGCCCCTCCAGCGCAGATAATCTCATGGCGGCTCTAATACGCTTGCTTTTTCCCTTCTATAAGCGATACTGGGGGCTATTCCTCTTAGGCGTTGGTATAGTCGCCGCTGTAAATGCCCTAGCCCTGCTACCCGGATGGGCGACGGGAAAGATTATAGATTTACTCCTGCATACCTCTGCCTACCCATCACTTTCTGCTATCCTTTTATCAATCGGAGGGTATTTAGCTGGTCTATGGGGGCTCTCATTAGCTCGTGCCCTCCTGACAGTGGCGATGCGTCTCACCCTTGTCGTTGTGAGTCGCCGCGTAGAACGTGACCATCGCGCTTTGCTGACCGAGAAGCTTCTAAGCTGGGACCTCCACACCCTGCACACTTACCCTGTCGGTGAGCTCATGACCTACTTCACAGAAGACCTTAATCGCCTTCGAAACTTCACAGGTCCTGTAATCTTGTACGGTCTGCAGGTTCTTTTTCTGACGCTATTCACCGCAGGGTTTATGATAGCTACGCATCCGAAGTTAGCTTTTCTCAGCATAGCTCCTCTGATACTGCTTTTGCCTCTGAGTTATTTCCTTCGGCAGAAAGCTCTGCGCTTAGGGCATAAACAGCAAGCAGCATTCGCCCGGCTCAGTGCCTTCCTCCAACAGATATACCCTTACCTACGTCCTTTACGAGCGATTTCTAAGCCCCTTGCCCTTACCAGAGAGTGGGAGAGGCGCATAAATCACCATACAGAGACTAGCCTCGCTGTAGCCAGTGTAGAGGGGTATATCCAGCCTCTGACGACCCTTTTTGTGAGCTTGAGCTTGACTGCGGTAATGATCTACGGTGGCTTAGCGGTCATAAGGGGGGAGCTAACCTTAGGCACAGTTAGCGCTTTTAGCATGTACTTATTGCAGCTTATGTTTCCCTTGGGGGCTTTGGGTTGGCTAATTAGCCTGATTCAGCAAGCTCGCGCCAGTGCCGAACGGCTCCTTACCCTGCAAAGCATACAACCCCGTTTGCATTTTCCCCAGGTCTCCAGAGCCAAGCCTGCAGATGCAGGATGGAGATGGGAAAACCTTGGTTATGCGCATGAACAGAGCTTTTGGCTCTTCAGACAGCTACACGGCACTATCCCTTCCGGGAAAAAGGTGGCCCTTTCAATGCCGATGGGCACAGGAAAAACCACCTTGGCTCGTCTCTTAGCTAGGCACATAGACCCCCATGAAGGACAGATATACTTCGGAAGCGTCCCCTTAGTAGCGCTGACTCGGACCGAGCTACGACAAAATATCGTCTATATCCCCCAGCAGCCTCTGCTGCTGAGTGGTAGCCTCGTAGAAAATCTCAGATTAGTCAAACCCGATGCTACCTTCCGGGAGTTGTGGCAGGTATTAGAGTGGTCAGGACTTGCCGAAGAGATAAGTGCCCTGCCAAAAGGTCTTTGGACTGATATAGGCATTTGGGGACAGCAGGTATCCGGCGGCCAGAGACAGCGATTAGCCTTAGCCATGGGGCTTCTACGCCGCCCCCAAGCCCTGATCCTGGATGAGACCTTCGCTCCTCTGGATTCTGAAAAGATAAACGAAATCCTCATAAATCTACGGCGCCACTATGACCATGCAACATGGCTAATCATAACGCACCGGCAAGAAGTGCGCTCGTTTGTGGATGACTGGCTTGTAAGCTTTCAAGAGTTTTCGCCCAAAGGCAACGAAATAGGAGCCCGATGAAGCTCCAATCGTCCCTCAGGGAGAATATGAAGTACTACCAGACCCTGTTGGGAGAGTTCGTCCGAGAGACGGTAGCGGTGACAGCGATGGGGTTCGCCTTCGGCACACAAAAGGGCGATATGCTGATATCCAGACAGCACGCGTGCTAATGTGAAGTTCAGGCGTTTAGGGTTAGGCTGCCACTCATAGGCAATACCTGCTTCATGAAGGGCTTTCTGCATGAGCGCCTGAGAGAAATGGGGCGAGTATTTAGAGTAAGGCTGTTTGCGAATATCTACAAGCACCTCTACCTCGTACCGCCTAAGCAGAGCCAGAAAATCCGCCCAAGAATGATTGCTATGACCGATAGTGAAAATAGCCCGCACACTGGCACGGCGCAATCGGTCATGTAGCGCTTCTCTTAGACCTTCTAAGGAGGACACACGCTGCACCAAGATATATTCTGTAGGCTCCAAGTCTGCTTGATGGAGGGCAGCATATAGCCGATGGGCGGCCTCCTGAGGCGACCCTGTCGGAGAAAGAATATGTAGGTAGGGATGAGAAAGCGACTCCTCGGTAGTGTGAAGGATAATAGAAGCTTTCGGCTCGAGCGGTGGCATGCGCCAGCCATAAAGAAGAGGTTTACGCGGAGAATAGTGCCTCAAGAACTGTCCTGGTGCATGAATAGCCGTGGGCGAAGAGGCATTTGATTTGGGAAGGAGTTTATGTCCCAGTGCCTCCTCAAGGGCCTCGCTGGGAATAGCACCAGGGCGATACAAAATGAACCGTCCATTCTCCTCGCCGATAATTGTTGATTCTATACCTACTGAACAAGGGCCTCCATCTAAGACGAGCGGGATATGCCCCTGAAAATACGCAAGCACATGAGCTGCCGTGGTCGGACTGGTATGACCAAAGGGATTAGCACTAGGGGCGGCCAGAGGAAAAGGCACAGCTTGAAGAAGCGCTCTCATAAGAGGATGCGCTGGAGCCCGTAATGCCACTCGTGGCAAACCCGCCGTAACGATATCCGGAATGATTTTACTTTTCGGAAGGAGAATAGTCAAAGGGCCAGGCCAGAAAAGACGCATAAGCCTTTCAGCCCAAAGAGGAGGAGCTATGCCAAGTGATTCAAGGGCATCTATGCCAGATATATGCACGATAAGAGGATCGGCTTTCGGGCGATTCTTGAGTAGGAAAATTTTCTCAACAGCAACCGGATCAAGGGCATTAGCTGCGAGACCATAGACTGTCTCAGTAGGTATAGCGACCACTGCTCCCTGAGCAAGGAGCTCCGCAGCTTTCTCTACTGTCTGGGTTAGAACGGTTTCCATACAAAGGGAAATGGCAAAAGGGTTTCAGCTTTGATGAAACGAAAAACGAGGTTAGAGTTTCCTGCAAAAAAGAACTGCCAAGGAGCCCTACTTCGCTGTTCATATTCATATATGACTTGACGGCAAGCTCCACATGGCATAATCGGCTGCGTAGAACGGGGAGCACAAACGGCTAAGGCTTCTACCTCAGGAATGAGCGATTGCCCGCCCAAATAAAACAGTAGCACCCGCTCCGCACAAAGCCCACTGGGATAAGCCGCATTCTCTTGATTATTTCCTGTCAGTATGCGCCCATCCCTTAGACGCGCAGCTGCGCCCACAGGGAAGCCTGAGTATGGGGCATAAGCTGTCTCAGCAGCTGCTTTCGCAGAAAGAATCAAGCTTCTCTCGGCTTCTCCGAGCTCTTCAAGCCAAAACTCCTCATATTCAAGTATGCGCTGCCTACGCATAACTACCTCCAATCTACCCCTCAAATTTAGCTTTTATTCACTCAATAGCTTGAGAGCAGCGCGGGCAGCAGCCTGCTCGGCTTCTTTTTTACGCAGTCCTGTACCTGTACTGATTTCCTTGCCATTCAATCGTAAGCGCACAAGGAAAATTTCACCCCGAGAGGTTCGGCGCCGTTCATGAACTACAAACTCTACCTGCCCCAGCTGCCGCTGCTGAACAAGTTCTAAGAATTTGCCCTTGTAGTTGAATTCCGTCGCCTCTAAGCGTCCCCAGTTGATAAATGGGAAAATCCGCCTGCGGATAAACTGATGCGCGGCTGAATAGCCTAAATCCATATACACTGCCCCGATGAGCGCCTCCATCATATCTGCTAAATAATCCTGACGTTTCGGCAAGAGGGAGGCATCTGTACGAATGAGCTCAGACAGCATAAGCCGTTGGGCAATCTCCACGAGAGAATCGGTATTTACCACTTTGGCGCGCAGTTCGGTCATTTCTCCCTCATCAAAGTGCGGATAGTGCCGGAATATATAGTCTGTGACTACGAGTTGCAGTACAGCATCTCCCAAAAATTCAAGCCGCTCGTAGGAATACAGTAGGTAAGCTTCACGCGACTGCGGCGGAGCAGGGAAGGTAAAAGCCGCTCTATACCATGTCAAATCGCGTGGCCACCTTCCTATCAGAACACGATACCGAGCATATTCTCGGCGATTCGGTCCCAGAAGCCGTCTCCACCACAACTTCATTCTTCATAACGCTTGAAAACTATCGATGCATTATGTCCGCCGAAGCCAAAGCTATTACTGATAGCGTAGCGTACACTCCGCTGCACTGGCTGATGGAAGGTATAGTTCAAATCACACTCAGGATCATCCGTAAAATGATTGATAGTAGGATGAATGGTCTGATGATAGACCGAAAGAACAGTCGCTACGGCTTCTACGGCACCCGCCGCTCCGAGGAGATGTCCTATCATGGATTTAGTAGAGCTGATATTGAGCTTGTAGGCATGATCTCCGAAGACAGCTTTTATAGCTTCGGTTTCTGAAATGTCGCCCAGAGGCGTAGAGGTACCATGAACATTTATATAATCCACCTCTTCTGGGGTAATGCGAGCCGAAGCCAGCGCTCTGCGCATAACAAGGGCTGCTCCTTTTGAGCAGGGGGCTGTAATATGATGAGCATCTCCCGCCAAACCGATACCAGCCACCTCTGCATAGATGCGAGCCCCCCGTCGCAAAGCGTGCTCCAAAGACTCTAACACTAGCGCAGCGGCACCTTCGCCAAGAACGAATCCATCCCTATCCTTGTCAAATGGGCGACTGGCTGTTTTAGGGTCATCGTTTCGCTCGGATAAAGCCCGCATCGCATTAAAACCCCCTACCCCTGCTTCATTAATCGCAGCTTCGCTCCCCCCTACCACCATAATCTCAGCCAAACCTGCCTGGATGAGTAGGAAGCCGTCGGCTATGGCATTAGAGGAAGAGGCACAAGCAGAGACCGTGGCATAGTTGGGCCCACGATAACCGTACTTTATGGAGATATGCCCCGCTGCGATATCAATGATCATCTTCGGTATGAAGAAGGGATTGAACCTCGGCGCACTTCCCACGGTATATCCTCGCATCTCCTCTATGAAGGTATAAAGCCCTCCTATCCCTGAGGAAAAGATCACCCCCACATTATCCTTATCAATAGAGGCTTTATCAAGCCCAGCATCCCGAATAGCCTCATCAGCCGCCACAATGGCATAATGAGTGAAGGCATCCATCTTTCGGGCTTCTCGACGGTCAATATACTGCGCTACATCGAAGCCCTTCAGCTCACAGGCAAAGCGAGTACGAAACTTCTCTGCGTCAAACTTTGAAATATAGTCAGCCCCACTCGTGCCTTTGAGAAGATTTTCCCAATACGTAGGCACATCAAGCCCTATGGGGGTGAGAGCCCCCAAGCCTGTAACTACAACGCGCCGCATTAGGCGCTGGCATGTTCTTCTATATACTTGATGGCATCTCCCACCGTTTCTATTTTTTCTGCAACTTCATCGGGGATAGATATCCCAAACTCCTTCTCAAACTCCATAATCAGTTCTACGGTGTCCAGGGAGTCTGCCCCAAGGTCGTTCGTAAATGTGGCTTCACGCGTAACTTTTTCAGCTTCTACGCCCAGCTTGCTAACGATGATATTCTTGACGCGTTCCTCAATGTTTGCCATATGTGTATATGTTTGGACGCAAAGGTACAGAGTTCTGAGTTATTGCAAGGGGGTAAGAAAAGCGCGCCCCAAAGCAGAGAAGAGCTCTTTTTCTGAAGAAACATAGGCAAGCCTAAGCCTGCTTACAGCTGGTACAGGCAAGCTATCTTCCCTGCGATGAATGGCTACTTCGCCTGTTTCCACATCCTTGACTGGAAGGTAGCCCCACGCTGGCGTGTATGCCTCCTGCAGCGTACGGACACCCACTATTAAGGTAAAGTGTTGATGCGCCATGGCATTAAGAAGTGTCCAGCCTGTTTGATCGTGGAAAAATAAATCAGAAACTATTATGAGGAGTATCCGCCGTCTATGCACGGAAGCCACCCAGTGGAGCATAGGGGATAAGTAAGAGCGCTCAGCCCTGGAAGTTTGATTCCACAGACGGGAGAGTGCCCCCCAGGTAAATTTTTCCCCTTTTCGGGCGGGAGAAAAATACTCTACCTGCTCCCCAAAACTTAGCCACTGCACCCGGTCACTATTGAGCAGGGCAGAAAGGGCTAGGGATACCGCTACTGTGAGCGTGAGATTTTGCTTTTCTGAGGAGATTCGCATGGAAGGACTGCGGTCTATGGCTATCAGACAGGTAAGCTCTCGCTCTTCTTGTCCAAGCCGAAGATATGGCTGATTTTTACGAGCTGTCAGACTCCAGTGGAGACGGCGCCAGTCATCACCAATCTCATACGGACGCGCATCAGCAAACTCTATCCCTTCTCCCCGAAAAGCAGATCGATAAGGTCCTACTAATAAACTCTGCACAGGCTTGGCAAGGCGCCAGCGCAAACGCATAACCTTATCCAGAACCTCCGCAAACTCCACCCTACAAATATGGATAACTTTGACGGCGATGCAGAAAGAAACCTTTACTAAAACCCTCCTCCCAATAGCGATTATCGCTCTGTTCAGCGTCCTCTACTTTTTACCCCTGTATCAGGGATACCGATTCAGAGCCTCTGATCAGACCCAGCTGGAGTACATGAACTACCCGCTCACCAAACTATATCAGGAAACAGGGAAACTTGCTTTTTGGGCTCCACACCTTTTCGGGGGAATGCCCGCTTATCTTATATACCATGTGCCAGAGGGTATATATTTTCTCGCTCCGATGAATATCGCTGGACAGCTCTTTCGTGAATACGGACCTTCTGCATTCTTTGTGGGAGGCTTGGGGTTTTTCATCCTTCTACGGCTCATAGGCATACGGTGGGCTTGGGCTTTGGGGGGAGCACTTGGGTTTATCCTCACGAGCTATTATTCCAATATGATCATTGCCACCCATTGGGGTAAAAGCAATGTGATCTTTTCAGTACCATATGTCTTATCGGGCATGATGCTCCTACGGCGCAATTCGTGGGCCTGGGGCATACTCTTGTCTCTTTTGGGTTGGGCGGGGATGGCTGGTGGAAATCATCCTCAAATGATGTATTATGCACTCAGCGTTATTGGGGGGGTGGGGGTTTTATGGTTGTGGGAAACATGGCAGACGCGCAGCTGGTGGGCTTTCGGAAAAGGGGTCGCCATCTTCGCTTTATGTGCTGGCATAGGCGCGGCATCTCAGATTAGTTCCTTGCTCCCGTTTTATGAATACGGGCGCTACTCCATCCGAGGAGGTAGTGAGTTAGAACGGGACACAGAAAAAGACCCCTCTCTTCGCTCAGGCTTAGATAAAGAGTATGCTCAAAATTATTCCGCAAGCCGAGCGGAGATATGGACGATGATCATTCCTGATTTTGTAGGGGGCACATCCCAGGAGGACCTTTGGGGACGCTTGGGACGCAGCTCTGCCCTGGCAGAAGCTCTTCAATCTCATGGCATAGGTGATATAAATATTCTCCGCTCCGCACCGACGTATTGGGGGGGCTCTCCTTTTTCGGCGGGTTCATTTTACATCAGTGCCATTGCTCTCTTCTTGATGATCTTAGGATGGACCTACGGCATGCAGCCGATAGACTGGATACTTGCTTATGTAGGATGGATAGTTATACAGCTCTCGCTGGGTTTGTACGGCTATGCACTGTGGGCTACAGCGGTATTATTACTTCTGCCGGTGGCGGCTCATTATGCAGCCCGCTTTCCCAAAAAGCTCTGGATGAAGGCTTCTGCTGCTACCATGACCTTTCTAATAGGTTGGGGGCTGATTAGCCTCATAGATGATAGCCCTGAGACTACCTATAAGCTGACCGACTGGGCATTAGACTACCTACCCTTATACAATAAATTCCGAGCGCCCTCCACATGGCTGGTGATTATGGGTATTTTACTACCATGGCTCGGCATGCGTGGTATCCAGCGCTTTTTAGAAGCGCCTCAGCGAGAAAACCTTTTCTCCGCTCTGAGTGTGAGCGTAGGGATTTTGCTTCTCATAGGCATCGGCGGAGCTTTGGGCTTTAGCTTTGAAGGAGCATATGACGCTTCGCTAAAAACCCAGGCCCAACTGCCTGACTGGTTTATGGAGGCTTTACGAGAAGACCGTATCTCTCTGGCGCAACGCTCCGCCATGCGCAGCATCCTCTGGGTAATGCTGGCTGGGGGCGTTTTACTTTTACTTTCCCTACGGCAAATATCTGAAAGCTTAGCAGGTGGGATAGTTGCCGCACTCATTGCTTTAGATGGGTGGCTTCTGAACAGTTCCTACTTTCCCAAGCGAGAAACCTATGTAGAGTCTCGTAAAATACAGATTCCGCCTCCACTGGCCCCTCATGAGACTATCCTTCGGGCGGATACGAGTGCCTATCGCATCCTCCCGCTTCATACCAACCCTTTTACAGATGCTCGTCCCGGCGTCTATTTTGAGAATGCAGGTGGCTACCATCCCGCTAAACTCAAGAGGTATCAGCAGTTTATAGAAGCTCACTTAAGCCGATTAGAACCCGAAGCGCTCAAAATGATGAGCGTCAAATACATCACCGCCCGCCCTGGAACTCCCGTCCCGCCCACTTACGATAGTCTGACTAAAGCCTCCGACGATGTGGTCATTTTTAGAGCCAAAGATACCTTACCTATGGCATGGCTGGTAGAAACTGTGAGAGTTTTCCCACGGGTGGATCAAACCTTAGACAGTATCGGTAAATACCCCGTCCATCAAGTCGCCATAGTTGCCGAGAAAGACTGGCAGCGTATCACTCCCCAGCCTTCCTCTAACCGCTTGGATAGCGCTGAAACTGTCGTTTGCGTAAAACGAAACGCCTATGAGCTAGAGTACAAGGTTCGCACCCGTCAGCCTCGCCTTTTAGTCATGAGCGAAGTGTACTATCCGAAAGACTGGAGCGCAGCAGTGAATAGTCAGACCGTCCCCATCATACCTGTGAATTTCATCCTCAGAGGAGTAGTAGTGCCTGCTGGAGAAAGCACCGTGCGACTGACTTGTGAAAGTGCTATTCACAATCAAGGACGACGGATTTCCCTTATTGGGTCTGTGTTAGCCTGGGGAATGATTGCTGTAAGTATGGGGTGGATGGTGGTGAAGCGGCGAAAAGTAATCCCCACATAAATCATCCCAATAGTAAAGCTGCGATACCATTCGTATAGTACTCTACGCTTCGTTTCAGTTACTGATTATGCACTGTGCCTGAGCGGGCGATGAGCGCAAAATCCGCCAGCACTATGGCTGTCATGGCTTCTACCACAGGTACAGCCCTGGGAATGGCGCTGGGGTCATGCCGCCCCTTAGCCGTAAAGGTAACCTCCTCGCCAGTCCGAGTAACCGTGCGCTGAGGACGCCTGAGAGTAGCTATGGGTTTGAATGCCACTCGGAAGTATAGAGGCTCACCTGTAGATATTCCACCCAAAACCCCTCCGGCATAATTTGTTAGCGGACGCACCTCGCCTGAGCTTCCGATGGTGAAGGCATCATTGTGTTCGGACCCGCGCATAAAGGCACTGGTGAAGCCCATGCCTATCTCAAATCCCTTGGCGGCGTTGATACTAAGCATGGCGTAAGCAAGCCGAGCGTGTAGCTTATCATAAATCGGTTCGCCCCATCCACCCGGCAGCCCTTCCACCTGCGTAGATATTATACCGCCGGCGGTATCCCCTTCTTCAATCAGCTGTGCTAAATAAGCCGTGATTTGGGCGCTGACTTCTGCGTCTGGACACCGAATCGGAGACCCCTCTATTTCATCGGCAGTAGTCGGTATGTAATTAGTCTCAAAAGGGCCAATGCGAGAGGTCCATGAGAGGATTTTTATTGACGGATGCAGAAACCTAAGTAACTGCAGAGCGACAGCCCCTGCAGCCACCCGAGCTGCTGTTTCTCGGGCAGAGCTTCGTCCGCCCCCCCTGGGGTCTGTGTGTCTGTACTTAAGCGCATAAGTAAAGTCTGCATGAGATGGACGAAAAACCTGGGCTATTTCCGCATAATCTGTCGGGCGAGCATCCGTATTAGGTATCCAAAGGGTGAGAGGGGAGCCCAAGGTCCGCCCCTCGTATAATCCACTGAGGACTTGTACCGCATCCGGTTCATTTCTGGGAGAAGTATAAGCAGATTGACCAGGACGGCGGCGGCGCAGCGCAGATTGGATTTCCTCCACGCTTATTGGAACATCCCCGGGCATACCATCTATAACTACACCTATGCCTGCTCCATGAGACTCTCCAAAAGTCGTAATCCGAAATAGCCTACCGAATGTATTCATACACACCAATATCAGGATGCTGGTCACGAAGTCTGCCAGCTAAGTCTCTCGTAGGAGACCACGCGGCATCGTATCTACCCGCATCAATCAGAGGACTATTCGCCTGGATAGGATAGCGCTTCGCAGCCTCTCCTAAACCGAGTTTTTCGGGATAAATATTCCCGCTCCCTGGTAGGGTTTCCTTCTGACGAAGGGCACAATGATCATATATCTGCTGGGGATTGGCACTGCGTAGCTCGGCAGAAACGGCATCCTCTTTGGAACTCCAGATTACTGAGTTGAGCGCCATGAAGTCTATGGGATAGGTCTGTATTTGATCGGAAAGGCGTAAAAAGTCTGTAAGTAAAAGGCTCGTCAATCCCCGTCTGATATCGCCTTGATCATATAATAGACTGCAGTGAATAAGCCGATGCTTCCCTCCCCCTATGATAGCCATACAAGCCTGCCCACAACGATACATGAGGGTATTCACCGCATGCAAAATAGGCTGGGAGGGAAGGCTTGGGCAAAAGCCCTGAGCAACTACGCCATAGTTTGCTGCATCAGAGATTATACAGCTCTCCATATAAACTTTCGCGGCGGTGGCATCACCTGCAGAATCTATACGCACACCAATGCTACTTTGAAGAATTTCTGTGTGAAGGAGTTTATTCTGTCGGCTGGTAGGAAAAAACCATAAGCCTTGCCACTGCCCCGCCGCACTCGCATAGTAGGGCTCTAAACGCCAACCCTGCATGCGCACAGGCGAGTCAGAAGTTCCAAGCACCTCTAAGCTGCCTGCGACATACATACCTGATTTCAGCTCACCTTGGAGCGGACCTGACTCCCATCGCCGCCCTGAGAAATACAAACGAGTCCCTGGAAGAATCCGCAAATGTGCATTAGGTCCCACGTAGAAAAAGCCGTCTATCACTATCGGTTTATCCGAAGGGAGAGAGACCACAGCGCTATCAAAGCCAAAATCTTGATAGACATACGCTGCAAGCAGCACAGTGCGTAAAACGACTGACTGCACGCCACTTTCTGTATCAAAAAGGAGTCTGTCATAGCGTTCGGCGTCAGAAAACGTCGTGTCTCGCAGGCGAATAAATACTTGGGCGCTATCTTTGGCAGCCAAGATATAATCCATACGCAGTGGGCCCACTCGCCCATCAAAGATGAAGCTATATGGGCTTTGTTCGCCTTTTTCCAGCCATATTTGCTTTATCCGAACAGGATGCGGGTGGGGATTATATACCCAGAGGCGTTGGGTGGGAGAGAGGAGGGTAGAAAAAAGAGAGTCAAACCGTACCGTATCCCGAGAAAAACGCAGCTCGCCGGGCCGAGGAGCTAAAATCTCCCTCCGGCAACTATTCACAAATAAAAGCAGGAGCCCAAACCATATTAGAAGGCGCCGTTCCATCTCTGACAGTTTCAAAACACTGATGGGGGCGTTTGTGAATATATCCTTTCCAAAGAGATCATACCATGCTCCTTCGTCTGAGAAGGCTTGGCAGCATTTGATCTGGAATGGGAAGTCTTAGCAGTTCTAAGATTGTAGGAGCCACTTGGGGCAAAATCCCCTCTTCTAAGCGATATGGCAGGGGGGAGGAACTGATAAGCGCACATGGCACCCGAGCTAAGGTGTGCGCCGTATGAGGCGAACCGTCAGCGTTTCTCATCTGATCGGCATTTCCATGGTCGGCAATCAAAAGTACCACATACCCCGCCCTCAGAGCTACTTCTACGAGCTGAGCGGAACATTCATCTACGACTTCGCAGGCTCGGACGGCGGCATCCCAGACTCCCGTATGCCCCACCATATCGGGATTAGCGAAGTTGAGGCATACAAAATCTGTCTTCCCTTCTCTGAGTATAGGTAAAAGGGCATCCCGAAGTTCGTAAGCACTCATCTCAGGCTTGAGGTCATATGTGGCGACCTTAGGAGAAGGGATTAAGAGGCGATTTTCTCCGGGAAAAGGGTCTTCTCGTCCGCCGTTCAAAAAGTAAGTTACATGCGGATATTTTTCGGTTTCGGCTGCACGCAACTGAGAGCGTCCTGCCTCAGCAATAACCGCTCCCAATGGCTTTTCCACGACCGATTTCCCGAAAAAGAATCGTACCCCACGCTCAGTGAAAAGCGGATCATACTCTGTCATGGTGATGAAAAATAAGGGAAGCGGAGATAAGTCCGCAGGCATGGGCACAGGAGCTCTTCCAGTATTGGCATCTGGCACTTCACCAGTATATAGCGCTTGAACCAGCTGCCTGGGACGATCGTTCCGAAAGTTAAAAAATAGCACTATGTCATGCGGACGAATCGGAGCGGCCTCACCAATGACCATAGGAGGAAAAAATTCATCTGTAATCCCCCGATTGTAGCTTGCCTCAACGGCTGCTTCCACAGTCGGAAAAGTTTCCCCTTTGCCATGAACTAAAAGTTCATATGCTACTCGAGTGCGCTCCCATCGTCTATCCCTATCCATTGCGTAGTATCGCCCTATGATGGAAGCTATCCGTCCATGGATAAGTGATTTGAGAGCCGCCTCTGCTTCTTTGAGATAAGCGAGAGCACTCTGCGGCGGCGTATCCCGCCCATCTGTAAAAGCGTGTAGATAAACAGGTGTGCCCACATCTATTCGCCGATAGATTTCCAGAAAACCTACGAGATGCTTCAAACTGCTATGCACGCCGCCCTCCGATACCAGCCCGAGCAGATGTATAGGACACCGCTTCTCAATCAAATACTGAAGAAAGTCTCGGAAGGTCTTTTCCCAAACTATCGTGTAATCTTCTATCGCCCGCTGAATACGCGGAAGGTCTTGCCAGACGACCTGGCCAGCCCCGATGTGTAAATGCCCCACTTCGGAGTTTCCCATTTGACCAGGAGGGAGACCTACGGCTTCCTCAGAAGCTTTCAGGGTCGTGAAGGGATACTCCCGGCGTACTCTATCGTAAAAGGGGGTATTTGCTGCATCTATGGCGCTCCATTCTGGCCTCTCCGCTATACCCCAGCCGTCCCAGATAAGTAAGAAGACTTTATTTGACGAGTCCATGCAGAGTATATTACCTCTACAAAATAACGCAATCGTAGCTTCATACGCGCACAGCGGAAAAAGGAGCTTTATCTTTGCAGAGTATGTTTGAAGCGATTGCAGAACGGCTATCGGAAACCTTTCGCAGCTTGGCCGGACGAGCTCGCATCACCGAAGCTAATGTCTCAGACGCGGTCAAAGATGTGCGACGAGCTCTTTTAGAAGCCGATGTGAACTACAAAATAGTCAAAGACTTCACCGAAAGAGTCAAACAAGAAGCCATCGGTCAGGAAGTCATCAAGTCGGTTACCCCCGCCCAGCTTTTTGTGAAAATTATATATGACGAACTGGTCAAACTCTTGGGAGAAAAGCAAGAGCCGCTGCGATTTAGTGCAATTCCTCCCACGATTTACATGATAGTCGGGTTAAATGGGGCTGGAAAAACGACTTTTACCGCCAAGCTGGCTCTTTACCTCAAAAGTCAAGGTCGCGCACCATTTTTGATTGCGGCGGACATCTACCGACCGGCGGCGGCTGAACAGCTGGCTGTTCTCGCAGATAAAATAGGCATTCCCTACTACCGTGAGGACGGAGCCGACGACGCCATTGCTCTGGTACAACGCGGCTTAGCTGCCGCCAAATCCCAAGCCAGAGAAGTGGTAATCATAGATACTGCTGGACGCCAAACCCCCGACTCCGACCTCATGGCAGAGCTCAAGAAGATGGCAGAGGTACTAAATCCAACCGAAGTTCTCCTCGTATTAGATGCTATGACGGGTCAAGATGCTGTAACCACAGCCCAAGCATTCCGCGAAACAGTACCCGTCTCAGGATTTATTCTCTCCAAGATGGACGGGGACGCCCGAGGTGGTGCAGCCCTATCTCTCCGAGCAGCTACCGGATTGCCTATCAAATTTATCGGTACAGGCGAAAAGCCAGAAGACCTTTCCGCTTTTTATCCCGAAAGAATCGCCAGCCGAATCTTAGGCATGGGCGATATCGTCTCCTTCGTAGAAAAAGCCCAAGCTCAATATGACGCCGACAAAGCCCGCAAACTCCAAGAAAAGCTCAGCAAGAATAAGTTTGACTTAGAGGACATGTTGGACCAGCTCCGCACTCTCAAGAAGATGGGCAACATTCGGGAGCTCCTCGCCATGATACCTGGCTTCTCTCAGATGAAAGACATGGATATTGATGAAAAAACCTTCAAGCATATAGAAGCTATCATTCTTTCTATGACCCCAGAGGAGCGGCGCAATCCAGCTATCATAAATGGCTCACGCCGGCGCCGCATCGCAATGGGTAGTGGGACTTCTGTTCAGCAAGTAAATCAGCTTTTGAGAGAATTTGAGCAAATGAAAAAACTGCTCCGAAGCTTGAATAAATTCCAGAGCCAAGGGCGAGACCCACGCCACGCACACCCACTTTTTCGGCGAAAGGGATGAAAGTACGCTTGTACTGATGGAGCACCAGTTCCATTTCTGCCGAAAGAGGTGATACGGTATAAGTATTCTACCTACTTTTCAGGCCAGGCCAAGATTTCCTAAAAATATCCTACAGCCCCTTATACTAAATGCCTATTGAGCTTTCACAAGAAGGGCATACCACGAACGCAGAAGTGTCTCTTCAGCCTCAGAGAGGGACTTATTGCGACGGCTATACATGCGACGCGCCGCCTCAACCGCCTTGTCACACTCCCAAAAAGTTTTTTCATCCCAGAAAAATGGGGGAATATATTTTGGCGTAAAGGTGGTTCTAACTACATTGGCGAAAATATCCACCATGCATCCCGTTGTAAATGGAGTCTGTATCCCACAACGGGCATAATCTCCCATAATCAGCCCGCAAAACTGCAAGCCTGTGTTCTGCAGCGCCTGCGCGTCGGGATCATAAAGCTGCACAAAGCCGTAGGTATTTTTCAGGTTGGAGGTGTTGGACCCGGCGCCGATATTACACCATTCACCTATCACAGAATGCCCTAAGAAGCCATCATGTGCTTTATTAGAATAGCCCAAGATAGTAGATTGCCCGACCTCTCCACCGACCTTGCAGTAGGGACCAAAGCTATTGTGAGTGCGGATACGCGCCCCTAATAGGATGCTCGTATATGGACCGATGACGTTCGTATGCTGAATGATGCTACCATCTTGAAGCTCCGCATGTGGTCCTATCCAGACGGGACCTTCTTCAGCGGAGATTGTGCTAAATCCTGCCTTTGCAGTAGGATGGAAAAAGATATTGTCCGTGCCTCGGACTGAGAGGGATGCCGGCAAAGGCGCGCTTTTCTCTCTCAAATGCCGCCAATCTTCATAGATAACCTGACCTGTAAGACTGAATAAATCAGTAACTGCCCCGAGCCACCTCAGGGAAACCTCTGAGGGTACAAGAGCCCTCCTGAATTTGTCCAGTGGCAGTGGGCTCCCTTCTGAAAATCCCCCTCGCGTGCGTAAAGCCACCGGCCCTCCCTCAGGGGTGACATAAAGAATATCTGGCGAAATATCCCTAAGCCACAGAGGGAGGGTTTCGCCTATGGGGAGCAGGCGGGCATTAATCCAAGTCACTGTCTCCGAGGGAAAAGCTGGCGGAAAGAGCTGATGCAGGATTGTACGCGGCGTCCAGTATCCTACCACCTCCCAGCCGTAATAGCGCTGCCACTTATCGGCGAGACGGTCCATCCCCCACCAGATATGCCACACAGGACGGACCCTACTCAGCGGCAGAAGCCGCTTCCATCCTTCATCCTCAAAGAGCCCTATTCGCATATCTCTGCCTTAGAGCGGCGGCGGTATAGCTCGTCGGATGACTGAGCAAGCGATGTACAGGCCCCTGATAAAGCACCTCGCCTCCCGCATCTCCGCCTTCTGGACCCAAGTCTATAATCCAGTCTGCCTGCGCGATAAAGTCCAGATTATGCTCCACTACTACAAGGGTATGACCATATTTCAGAAGCGCACGAAAGGCTATTATCAACCGTTCTACATCATCAAAATGCAAGCCCGTCGTAGGCTCGTCTATAAAGAATATCGTTTTCGCTGCCCGAGGATAGAGATAGGGGAGTAAGCGCAGCCTAGTTGCCTCGCCCCCAGAGATTTCCGCGGTAGATTGCCCCAAGCGGAGGTAGCTTAGCCCCAGCGTCCTCAGCGGGCGGAGAGCTTCCAATATAGCTTCTCTAAGATGATCAGGAATGCGCCCCTGAGTCTCAAAAAACTGTATGGCTTCATCTACAGTGAGGTCTAAAACGTCACTGACGGATTTTCCTCCCACCTTTATTTCTAAAACGAAAGGCTGATACCGCTTCCCTCCACAATCAGGGCACGGTAAGCGAATATCCGCCATAAACTGCATAGACTTGGTAATCACTCCCTCCCCCTCACAAGTTGGGCAGCGAGCATAAGGCTGATTGAAGGAAAACATAGAGGGGAAATAATCATAGCCCTCATCCTTAGCGACCCGAGCAAAAACTTCCCTAATAGAATCAAATGCCCCACTGACCGTCGCTATTATAGAACGGCGATTGCGTACTAAGCTTTCTTGCGAAAGGATTTCTACTTGTGAAAAACCCTCCCGACTAACCAGGACCTGCTGATATAAGGTCCCCTTGCTGTGATTTAGAACTTCGTACATATCCCCTCGGGAAGGGAGAGCGACTAAACTTCCATGACGCAGAATAGGCGCAAGAAAATGGCGAGTTAGTGTCGTTTTCCCAGAACCGCTAACCCCCGTAACTACTGTCAGAGCATTTAGGGGAATAGCAAAGTCAATGTTTTTGAGATTATGCAAGCACGCTCCTGTTACGTGAATGAAGGGGTGGTGAGCAGAGAACTTTTTTTCTGGGATAGGCGACGGGACTTTCCGAAAATACCGAGCCGTATTCGTATCTGCTTGAAGTAGATGAGAGAAATCTCCCGCAAAGACAACCTCGCCCCCCCTTTCACCCGATTTAGGTCCCAATTCTATAATATGGTCCGCCTCCTGAATAAAGGTCTCGTCATGCTCTACGACCACGACGGTATTAGGCATTTGCTGAAGCTGGCGAATTGTCTGGAGTAGTCGCTGCGTGTCCCGATGATGCAGCCCGATAGTTGGTTCATCTAATACATAAATGGCTCCTGTAAGCTGCCCTCCAAGCACAGTCGCAAGTTGAAGTCTTTGGCTTTCTCCGCCCGATAGGGTCTCCCCCGCCCTATCCAGTGTCAAATAGCCCAGTCCAACTTCTAAAAGAAGACGGGTACGATGTTTTAGCTCTCTCAGAAGGGGCTCAGCTAATGTGCGCCTTGGCTCAGGTAAGTTTATATCCCTGAGCCACACATCAAACTCCTGCAGACTTAAGGAGAGAACTTGGGGCAGGGACAGCCCCTCTATTCGTATCCAACGCGTATCTGGATGCAGACGACTCCCCTCGCATACAGGGCAGAAGCCACGGTCATGAAAATAAAAGAGTTTCTCACGGTCTTGACGCTCATGCATGGCTCTCTCATAGCTCCCAAAAATTCCTACAATCCCTCGAAATGGATCCCCCCACCACAGAAGCCGCCGCTGTTGGGTCGTGTATTTATAGTATGGAAGGTCTGGGGGAATGTCCTCAGATACTGCTGCTATGAACTGGTCGCGATAGAGCTGCATGTACGGAGAAATTTCCCAGAGAGCGACCAGTTCCTGAGAAAGGGATTTACGAGGGTCTGGAATGACCTTTTGCTCTCCCAAGCTCACGGTATAACCCTTCCCCTGACAGTTTGGACAAGCTCCGTAAGCACTGAAATAGTTGAATAGCTCGGGCGTCGGCTCTCGAAAAGTATAACCCTCCGCAGATAGCTGACCACTGAACTCAAACTCCCCTTTCCCGGAAATCCAAACCCAGACTCGCCGTTCATGTGCATACCATACCTCCTCTAAGCTCTCTACGAGACGGGCACGCAGTTCTACCTCGCCTGAGTCTATGAAGACCCTATCTATGACTACAAATGTTTCATCCTCCGCCTCGGGTAGCTCAGGAAACTCATAGAGCTTGCCTCTCTGATAGAAACGATCATATCCTTCTCCAACGAGTCTCTCCAACGCTAAAGAAAACTCCAGACCATCCTCTACACGCAAAGGACGCATGATGAGCACTTCGGTACCTTCTCGCTGCTGGAGAAGGAACTGAACGACCTCCTCTATTGTATAACGCACTACGGGCTCGCCACTAATAGGCGAATAAATCTGCCCAACCTTCGCAAAAAGCAGCCGTAAATACGGATAGAGCTCACTCAGAGTCGCCACGGTAGAGCGCATCCCAGAAGTAAAGCGGTTTTGCTGTAAAGCAATCGCGGGCGCCAGCCCCTCTATACGATCCACCGCTGGACGAGGCAACTTAGGAAGAAACTGCCTCACATAAGTACTGAGACTTTCCACATAGGTAGAAAAACCTTCCGCATACAGCGTATCAAAAGCCAGAGTGGTTTTTCCCGAACCGCTCCATCCGCAAAGTACGGTGAGCTTATGCCGGGGAATGTCAATAGTGATATTTTTGAGGGTATGCTCCCGCGCACCGACGATTCTAATCGCTTCTGAGAGGCTCATGAAGTCGGCACAGCTACGGGATTAGGTTGGGCACTCTTTATTTCTTCTGAGGCGAAATCGGCATATTTTTCAAAATTCTGACGGAAAAGCTGGGCTAAATGCGTTGCCTGTTTATCATATTGCGAACTGTCGGGCCAAGTATTGCGTGGGATAAGGTACTCACTCGGTACCCCCGGGACAGCCTCAGGTATGGCCAATCCAAATATCGGCTCCGTATAGTAGGGCACATTATCCAGTGCCCCACTCAGGGCTGCCTTTATCATGGCACGCGTATATGGGAGGGGCATGCGTCTGCCTACGCCATAAGGTCCGCCCGTCCATCCAGTATTGATCAGCCACACTCGGACATCGTGCTTTTGTATTTTTTCTCCAAAAAGCTCCGCATAACGAGTCGGATGAAGCGGCAAAAATGCTTGCCCGAAACAAGCCGAAAATGTAGCCTGAGGTTCTTTGACACCCGCCTCTGTACCAGCGACCTTAGCTGTGTAGCCTGAGAGGAAATGATACATAGTCTGAGCTTTTGTAAGACGAGCTATTGGAGGCAGCACCCCGAAGGCATCTGCTGTAAGGAGAAAGATGTGCTTAGGATGTCCCCCCACCGAAGGAATAACCGCCCCAGGAATGTATGAGAGGGGATATGCTGCCCGGGTGTTTTCGGTAATAGAGGCATCATCAAAATTAATAGTCCGACTCTCAGGGAAAAAAGTCACATTCTCTACAATAGTTCCATAACGAATGGCCGCCCAAATTTGCGGCTCTTTTTCAGCGGAGAGATTGATACATTTAGCATAGCATCCGCCTTCAAAATTGAATATACCCTCCTCATCCCAGCCATGCTCGTCATCTCCGATGAGTCGCCGTTCAGGGTCGGCTGAAAGTGTAGTTTTCCCTGTGCCAGAGAGTCCGAAAAATAGCGCCACGTCTCCATTTGCCCCCACATTGGCGGAGCAGTGCATCGGCATTACTCCACGCTGGGGGAGGAGGTAGTTTAGGAGGGTGAAAATACTCTTCTTCATCTCCCCTGCGTAAGCACTGCCCCCAATCAAAATCAATCTTCGGCTGAGATTGAGAATCGTAAAGTTATGCTGACGAGTACCATCTATCTTGGGCTCTGCACGAAAGCCAGGCATGACTATCATCAGGTAGTCCGGTTCAAACTGCTCGCGCTCTTGGGGCGATGGCTCTATAAAAAGATTTCGGACAAAGATGTTGTGCCACGGAAGCTCATTCACTATACGAATCCGTATGCGATAGTTAGGGCGTGCACTGGCAAACATATCGCGCAGATAGAGAGTTTTATTCTGCATGTATGCACGCATTCGCTGGTAAAGCCATTCAAACTTCTCTGCGGGAAGGGGATTATTGACCTCCCCCCACCAGATTAGTGACTCAGTAAAGCTATCTTGGACGACAAACTTATCCTTCGGTGCTCGTCCCGTAAACTCACCTGTGGATACTACAAGTGCTCCATTATCTGCCAGCGCCCCTTGTCCAGCCCGGAGTGTATGTTCTATAAGCTCAGAAACAGGGAGGTTGGCATAGACTTTATCAGTGAGATTGCTTCTCATCGCCGGCGATACGATAGGAAACATATCACAAAGCTATACAGAACTGAGAAAATCTAAGGGCGTTGGATTGCAGAAAACCGCAGCTTTGATGTAGGCAACCTGATCTTCAATACGAACAAACTTTCGCAACTTTACGCCGAGTTTTTTTGTTTATACGTCAGAATCCGACCATAATTATGAGAAAGGCTCGTCGAACCATAGACAACTTAGACTTGCGTTTATTATCAATCCTTAAGGAAGACCCCACGCAGTCCTATGCCAAAGTCAAAGAAAAACTGGGCGTATCTGTAGGAACCGTATATCTGCGGGTCGCCCGCCTCAAAGAGCTCGGCATAATAAAGGGCGCAGAACTTCACCTCGCTCCGGAGAAACTGGGCTATTCTCTAAGCGTGCTGATTAGAATGCATGTCCCTGATACAAACACCGCTCTCAAGAAGTTAGAAGCGCGTCAAGAGATCGGTACAGTCTATATTCTCACCGGAGAATATAACCTCATGCTTCACGCCTTCCTAAAAAGTGTAGAAGAGCTGAATCGACTCACCCAGTATTTGAATCAAACAGTAGGAGCTGACCGGGTAGAGGTTCAAATAGTACTTGATACGCCTCTGCAAAGAGGCATTCCCTTGCCAGTCGTCTCGGACGGCCAGACTGCTCAATCTTCGGCAGCCAAACCCGCCCCTTCCACTCCAAAGGCCTCTTCAAGAGAAAAGAAGAAGTAAGTTCTTTTTCTGCGTGAAGGGGCTGTGGGTGATTCCCACACCGATAGGGAACCTTGAAGATATAACGCTGCGTGCGCTCGAGGCTTTGAAAGGAATGGATGCCCTATGGTGTGAAGATACCCGAAACGCACGCAAGCTATTGTCTCATTACTCTATTTCAGGAAAGCCTCTTCGCGCTCTCCATGTAGGTAATGAACATAAAGCTATACAGAGACTTTTTGCAGAGGCCACTGCAAAAGGATGGAAAGTAGGATTGCTTACTGATGGAGGAATGCCCGGCATTTCAGACCCTGGCTTCCTCCCCATTAGAGAAGCGCATCGCCGCTTCATACCTGTACACGTGCTCCCGGGCCCTTCGGCCTTCCTGACGGCGCTGATTGCCAGTGGACTGCCAATGGAAAGGTTTGTGTTTGAAGGATTCTTCCCAAGAAAGGCTCAAAAATCTTACCTGCAGCCCTTATGCTCCGAGGAGCGGACACTGATTTGGTACGAGTCTCCGCATCGGTTAGTGAAAACTTTGGGCCTTCTGCGAGAAGTATTCGGAGACCAGCGCTGGGCATGTGTAGCCCGTGAGCTTACAAAGGTTTATGAAGAAGTACGGCGTGGTACCTTAGCTCAGCTTCATGATTATTACGCAGCTCACACGCCTCGGGGGGAGGTGGTTCTCGTGGTGGCGGGTGCTACCTATTCAGAAGCCCTGGCATAGCGCGATTTTGGCAGGACTTCTCCTAAGTCTTGCTTTTCCGCCAGTTTCTTTACCATGGGGTATCTGGATAGGGTTTCCGCTACTATGGGAGCTGTCTCTCAGACGAAGGGCATACTACTCACTCTATACAGCCCTTCTTTTATGGAATCTGGGAGGGTGCTATTGGCTCATGCTGACCGCACTCAGTGCGCCGAATTTCAGTGAAGCCGTGATTAGCTTTGCGGCAGGTGCTGCCGCGATTCTGGCTAATCCACTCTTGATGCTGGGCGTATTTGCTCTATGGCGTTGGGTCAGCCAAAGACTGGCACTATCAGATGTATCCCAGGCTTCATGGCTATTTATCCCTCTGTGGGGACTTTTTGAATATCTACACTTCCGATGGGAGCTCTCTTGGAGCTGGCTAACCCTAGGGTTTGCATGGAGTGAATGGAGCTATTGGCGCTCACTATCTGGCGCATTCGGGGTGGTAGGAATATCTGTATGGACGCTAATAGGTTCTGTGCTCTTATATGAGCGCCGTATGATCCCCTTTCTAAGCTGGGGATTCCTGCTACCCGGGATGATGGTGCTTTTACCTCACTCGAGCCCTTCCACGTCAAGAGCTGTTTATGCTATTCAGCCGAACATAGACCCGTATGTAAAGTTTGCCGATTTCTCCCCAGATTCTCAGGTGAATCGTCTCGCATCCCTATTACCCTCAGACCCGTCTCAAGGGGCTCTCATTGTTCTACCAGAAACGGCGATACCCGCAGGAATAAGTTTAGACCACTGGCGAGACGACCCGTTTATGCAGCCATTCCTTAGGTATGTAGCACAGCACAAGGTAAATCTTCTACTCGGTGTGGTCGGATATAAGTATTTCCCTCCCGGAAGCACTTTTTCCCCCTCAGCCCGTCCGCTTCCAGAGGGCGGCAGCTACGAAACCTATAATGCTGCTATTTTGCTGCGTCCGGATACCTTTCAGATTCATATCAAGTCTCGGCTCGTTCCATTTGTAGAAAGGGCACCTTTTCTGGACATGTTTTCATTCTTGAGACGCTGGCACATAGATTTAGGAGGGGGATTTGGGCATTTTGGAAAGCCTCAGACTCAGCCACCCCTTACTCTATATCCTGACGAGATGCCTGTGGCAGTGGCTATATGTTATGAGAGCATCTTCACCCACGATTTACGCCAGCGTTTGCCTGAGCGGCCAGCCTTGCTTGCCATTCTTACGAATGATGGTTGGTGGAAAAAAAGCTCAGGATTTTGGCAGCATCTGACCTATGGGCAGCTTACCGCTTCTGCCTTAGGAGTTCCTGCGGTACGCAGCGCTAACACAGGGGTTTCTGCGATAATCTCTCGGGATGGGACTCGCATAGTCTCTCTGGCGTATGAGCAGATGGGACGGGTAGAAAGTACCATTTCACCTCAAAAACCTGCTACACTTTATTATCGGTTCGGCGATATAGGGTGGTTAGGGCTGAGTACTTTTGCGCTCATCATATGGTGGATACGGTGGTATCGCTCCCGGCGCTTTTTCACGCTATCCGAGAGGTAGGGGCTTACTTACACAGGGAGTTCAAGCAGTTTAGCCGCAGTAGAACCGAATACAAAACCGCTCGCGATCCTGTCTCTTACGCAGATCGTCAAGCAGAAGCGATCCTACAAGCCCACTGCGCACGCCTTTTACCAGAGGCAGGGTTTATCTTAGAGGAAAGTGGGGGCTCCGATCACGAGAAAGACCTCCTATGGGTAATAGACCCCTTAGATGGAACCAAGAATTTTGTGCATGGCATTCCCCTCTTCGGGATCAGTGTGGCGCTTCTGCATCATCGCCGCCCTATACTAGGCGTAGTTTATGCCGTCCCCCAGGATGAAATCTTCTGGGCTATTCGTGGGGGGGGAGCATACTGTGGTGAAGAGCGGCTCTATGTGAGCGAAACAGACGATCCTGATAAGCTACTCGTCGTTACAGGCTTCATGTACCGAGAGCCCGAAAGGGCAGAGAGGTATTTTCACGCTTTGAATGAAATAATGCGCCGCTTCGGCGGACTGCGCCGGCTAGGCTCGGCAGCTTTGGATTTAGCCTATGTAGCGGCGGGACGCCTGGATGTATTCTTTGAAATGGACTTGAATCCCTGGGATGTCGCCGCTGGCGCCCTTCTCGTGGCTGAGGCTGGGGGGGTAGTCACCGATTTTTCAGGCGGAGAAAACTTCCTTTTCGGTGGGCGCATTCTGGCAGGAGGGAAGTGGGCACATCAAGCGGTACAAACGGTTTTAGAACAGTCGGGGCTCTCCTGAGCAGATAACCCTTTACTGAATGAGGCAAACAACTTCCCAACCAGCCTCACCACATCCCAGCCTATCCCCCATGTAGCCAGAGTCTTAAGTACTGCTCTCTGGAAAAACTGCCCCCTTGGTCCTTCCTTACAAATGGAAAAAGCTGCGCAAAACCTCTACGGAAAGATTTTCCCAGGATTGAGAAGTCCCTTAGGGTCAAAAACTCGCTTGAGCTCTCGCATCAGAGTGAGCTGAACCGGATCAAACTGAATAGGCATATATCGCCTCTGCACCCATCCGATGCCATGCTCGCCTGAGATGGCGCCGCCATTAGCCACGACGAATCTGAATAACTCCTCCACCGCTTTGGGCACCTCCTCTCGCCATGCCCTATCATCCAGACCGTCTCGGAGGATATTCACATGTAGATTCCCATCGCCGACATGCCCATAACATACTGAACGAAAGCCATACTGCCTTCCCAGAGCTTTCACTTTTTCAAGAAGTTCGGGTAGGACGGCCCGGGGAACCACCGTATCCTCCTCTTTGTACGGTCCGCTGGATTTGACAGCAACTCCTAAGCAGCGGCGTAGTTTCCACAGCCTTTCGCGTTCATCCGCAGTCTGCGCATACCAACTTCGCACAGCCCCTCCCGCAAAGGCGTATTTTTCTATTTCCGCACACTCCGCCTCCAAAGTCTCAGGGTAGGTACCATCTACCTCTATCAAGAGCAGTCCGCCAACCTCTTCAGCCCCAGGATATAGCTTTTCTCCTAAATATGCTTGTCCAAAAAGCACCGCATCTCGTTCCATGAACTCTATGGCGGTGGGTAAAATGCCATTTTGAAGTATCTCTACTACTGCCGCTACGGCTGCCCGTGCATCAGAAAAGCCATAAAGCAAAGTGCGCACATGTCGCGGTTTGGGTAGGAGCTTTAGTGTAGCAGTGTGAATGACCGCCAAGGTGCCCTCACTACCTACGAGAAGCTGAGTTAGGTTATAGCCCGTAGAGTTTTTCACTGTAGCACTACCTGTACGCAGAGGACGCCCATCAGGGAGAAATGCCTCCAATCCAAGCACATATTCTCGCGTGGTGCCGTACTTGACCGCACGGACACCGCCGGCATTATGAGCAATATTGCCACCGATAGTGCAGCTACCTCGGCTGGAGGGGTCCGGCGGATAAAATAGTCCCACAGCTTCTACCGCCTCATGAAGGGTTTGGGTGATTACGCCCGCCTCTACGACAGCGAGGAGATTCTGTGTGTCTATGCGGCGCAGACGATTGAGCTTTTCGAGGGAAACCACCCATCCGCCATATACCGGCAGCATACCTCCACTGAGCCCAGTGCGTCCACCCGACGGAATAATAGGAATATCCCGCTCATATGCATAAGCTAATACCTTTTGTAGCTCCTCAGATGTGCTGGGCAAAGCCACTGCATCCGGCAGAAATCGCAAGTCCTCTGTCCAATCATGACTGTACTTTTCACGAAGCTCTAAGGAGGTCTCCACAGGGAGCATATACCGAAGATACTCTGACCCCATTGTATGCCCTTCTCACAAGCAGAATCAAAAATCACAAGTAGAATATCCCTCTCGGGCACTTTGTAGGGGTTGTATTTTTGCTTTATGTGGAGAAGCCTCCTGCTATTATCTCTCACCTTAGCTCAGACGGCTTTTCATACAGACCCATTTCAGCCTTTGGAGGATTATGCCCCTGCTGTACCTCCTTCTCGTACGCCTCTGGGCTCGCCCTCACCTGCTTATTGGCAGAACCGCGCCGACTATCAGATGGAAATCACCATAGACCCTAAGACTCATCGTCTGAGGGGTATAGCTCGCCTTACCTATACCCATAATGGACCTTTCCCTATCTGTCGCCTATGGCTCGCTATTGAGCCAAACTACTTCAGCCTAAGCGGACTTGGACATTTGAGCCGAAACTTTCTATGGGAAGATTTCCGCCGAGATGCACAGCGCGGCAAGGCAAACCGTACAGAACTTTATGCCCGCCAGCTTGAAAACTATCAACGAACAGACTTCACACTGACCGAAGTTGCCATTGAGGAAGGCTCGTCTGCCCGTTCGCTCCCCTATCGTCTCCAAGAAACCCTCATGGAAGTGTCCCTGCCTAAATGCCTCTCCACCGGCGAGCATACAACTTTACGACTTCAATGGACATTCATTCTCAATGACGCCTTAGTAGAGGGGCGCAGCGGCTACATGATGACTGAGCGTGGGCCTATTTACCAGATCGCTCAGTATTATCCTCGTCCTGTACTTCTGAATGATATCCGAGGTTGGGAAAAAATGCCGCACTACGGCCCTAGCGAGTTCGCTACCGAGTTCGGCGACTACGAAGTCACAGTACGTATACCCAAGGGGTATATCGTCGGTGCCACAGGACGCCTATTGAATCCAGAAAATGTCCTCGCCCCTGTCCATTTAGAGAGATGGAAAAAAGTCAGCGCAGATAGCACGACTTTCATCCTTACCGCTAAGGAGCTTCCTCTGAAAGTAGAGAAAGATACCCTATCCTGGCGATTTCGCGCAGAGAATGTCAGGGACTTTGCCTTCGCTGCGAGTAATCAATACGCATGGGAAGCCCGTTATACACATGTGCCTGGAGCTCCACAGCCCACTCTAATACAAGCACTCTATACCCCAGAAGTAGCTCCCCTCTGGGAGCATCTCGCCTTAGGTGCTGCAGAACATGCTATACACGAGTACAGTCGCTATACTTTTCCATTCCCTTATCCTACGATGACAGTTTCGTATGGAGGGGTGTATGGGATGGAATATCCGATGATCGTTTTCTGCGGACGGCAGCAGCCAGAAAAAAACGGTAAAGTTTCCGAGTCTCTACGGCACAGCTTCGTCTCGCTCGTCATACACGAAGTCGGACATAACTTCTTCCCGATGATAGTGTGTTCTGACGAGAGGCGCTGGATGTGGTTAGACGAGGGGCTAAATACCTATTTAGAGAATCGCTCTAAGGGAACTTTTGAACCGCGCATGCAGGAAAGCGATTTAGAAAATGAACGGCGGCGCTTACGTGAGTACCTCGCCAGTGGGCGCAGCCAATCAATCTTGGCGCATCCCCTCTCTATACGAGAAATGGGAGCTAACGCCTACATCAAAGTAGCTATCGGACTGGAAACCTTACGAGAGTACATCCTCAGTCCTGCCCTCATGGATACAGCGTTTCAGCGATACGCCCGTACATGGGCATTCAAACATCCAGAGCCGTGGGACTTTTTCCGTTCTATCTCAGTCAGTGTCCCGCAGGAGCTCGGATGGTTTTGGAAAGGATGGTTTCTGGATACCGCCAGTGTAGATATTGCCATTGATACTGTCGTCCAGCAGAAAATTTCCATAGACCGCCACTACCAGAAGGTACTATTAGCCGAGGAAACTCAGGCTGTAGAGACATATCTTCATCGCCTGGCTCGGGATACTGCGCGCATAATTTTTTATGTAGAAAAGCGCCCCCACCTTCTAAACGAACAGGTAAAAGCCAACCTCAAAGCGTACCAGCAGACACTCATGCAGCGCAAAAAGGCACTTACCGAAGCCGAAGCCAAAGCCTCAAAGTACCTACGAGATAATGACGAGATATATCAGGTTCGGGTAAGCTTTCGCAATCAAGGCAGAATGGTATGGCCGTTATGGATTCGTCTCACCTATCAGGGTGGAGCTCGTTCGCTCTGGTACTTCCCCGCAGAGGTCTGGGCAAAAGAACCTCGGTATCTCGTCAAAGTATTTCACACACGTAAGCCCGTACAACAGATAGAGATAGACCCATGGGGAGTTTCTTTGGACATCCAGCCAGAAAATCAAACGTATGGAAGCGCCGGAGGAGATTAGAGCACGCCTGCAACGCATAGAGAAAGGGCTCATTCTTCTCAAGGAAGCCTATCTACGCGCCACCGAAGAGCAAAAAACCTTACTTTTGACCTATCGTCAGGAGAGGAAACGGCTGCGGGAACGCCTTTCTCTCCTGAAAGAAAAAATACAAATCGCTCTATCCTATGGCAGAGGAAACTCGGACCTGGACGATACTCGGGCGGCGGCTGACGGTTCAAGCCCCCCCGACCACCATAGCTCATCTGGAGAGCCTGCTCGCAGAGATTAGCGAGCAGGCCGCGCGATTGCGTAGAGAGCATCCCCACGCAGATGAGCTGACCCACTGGCTCATGGCCACCCTGAGTGTATTAGAAGCTCTGACCCAGCGTCTCCATACATACGAAACCTTCTGCCAGCGGATAGAAAAACTTATTCCCCCTAATTTCCTTTCCGCAGAAGTATGATGAGCGTTTTCATAGGCACCGGCATTGGGCTTTTGATAGGTGCAGCGATTGGATATTTCAGCCTGCACCTCTTCAAGCAGAGACATCGCCGCAGATTAGAGCAAACGGAACGAGAGCATCAAACGCGCCTTCAAACCCTCGAAAAAGAAGCTCAGACTCGTATCCAGCGCTTGGAACAGAAAGCACAGCAGCGTTTCCATGAGGCGAATAAAAAGTTTCAAGTAGCTGAGCGCGAAGCAGAAAAGCGCATTAGAGAACGGCTCAAGCAGGAAATCACCGAAGCGCAAACGCGGGCCCAGGAGATACTCCGCCAAGCCGAAACCCACCTTCGCGAAGCCGAAGAGCGCCAGAAGCAAGTCATCGCCTTAGAGGAAACTGTAAATCGGCGACAAGAGCAAGTCCAAGTACAGCTTACCACACTCCAAAAAGACTTTGAACGTTTAGAGCAGCAGAAAGAAGCCCAAGAACAGCGCCTCAAAGAAATTCTCCGCCGCGAGGAAGCACTGTTTGAAAAAGAGCTTTCTATCCAGCGTCGATTAGAAGAGATAAGCGGCATGTCCAGAGAAGAAGCCATTCAGCATCTCATGGAGAGCCTGCGTCAAGAAGCCGAGGCTCGGGCACATGCTCAGGTTCAGCAGATATTAGAAGAAGCCCGTTTGAAAGCCGTGGAGGAGTCCCAAAGAATCATCACCATCACCTTATCCAGAGTAGGCGTAGAACAAGCTATACAACATAGCATTACGACCTTCCCTCTGGAAAGTGATGAACATAAGGGACGCATTATCGGTCGTGAAGGGCGCAATATCCGTACCTTAGAAGCGCTTACTGGGGTAGAAATCATAGTAGATGATACACCGGGCGCCATAGTCATCTCCTGCCATGACCCCATCCGTCGTGAAATAGCCAGTCGAACCCTGCAGCGGGTACTGGCAGATGGACGAGTACACCCAGCGCGAATAGAAGAAGTTGCCAAAAAAGTAGAACAAGAAATAGAGCAGGAAATCAGGGAAACAGGGCATCGCACGCTTATGAGCTTAGACATACGCGGCGTAGCTCCTGAAGTGCGTGACCTTGTGGGCAAAATGCGCTTCAGATTTTCTTTCGGACAAAATCTTTTACATCACTCCAAAGAGGTGGCCCGTTTAGCGGCGATTATCGCTGCAGAGCTCGGTCTGCCTAAAGAGAAAGTGCGTTTAGCTAAACGCGCGGCACTTTTCCACGACATAGGCAAAGTCTCCGAAGAAAACCCTGAAATGCCCCACGCTCTACTGGGCATGGAAATCCTGCGCCGAAATAAAGAACATCCAGAAGTTCTGAATGCCGTCGGGGCCCATCACGATGAGATAGAGATGACGACCATTATCGCTCCGATTGTTCAAGTCGCGGACGCCATCAGCGGGGCGCGTCCAGGCGCTCGCCGAGAGACCGTAGAAAAGTACATTCAGCGCATACAAGAGTTAGAAGCTCTGCCTAAAAAGTTTCCAGGAGTAACCCAGGCCTTTGCCCTCCAAGCAGGACGCGAGCTTCGCATCCTCGTAGAAAGCGAGAAAGTCTCAGACGACCTCACCGATAAAATCGCTCAAGCCGTCGCCGAGGAGATTCAAAGCACTATGCAATATCCCGGACAGATTAAGGTTACTGTAATCAGAGAAAAACGCAGTACTGCTTATGCGCGCTAAAGCCGACTACCTGCTGATATTCTCGCGATTATTCGTCGGTATCCTTTTCACCATATCTGGACTGATTAAGGTCAACGACATACGGGGCTTCGCCTACAAGCTGGAGGAGTACTTTGAGGTTTTTCACAAGCATAGCGGGATTCCATTTCATGAAATCTTCGGTCCTTGGAGCGTAGGATTGGCTGGGAGTATTGCCATTTTTGAGACGGCATTAGCGCTTTTCCTCCTTATAGGATATGCAAAACGACTGACAGCGTGGAGCTTGCTGCTGATGATCATATTTTTTACCTTTCTCACAGGCTACTCTGCGATTACCAAGGCGGTCTCCGATTGCGGCTGCTTCGGTGACGTTATCAAGTTTACACCATGGCAGTCATTTGGAAAAGATATTGTGCTCTTGATCTTCATAGGATACATCTTCTTGCAGAGAGAGGAGATTCGTCTCTGGATACCTGCTCGGTTTGCTGCATCTATGGCTTGGGCGCTGACAGGGTTAGTCACAGGAATGACTCTCTACTTCTACACCCACCTGCCAGCCATAGACTTTCTTCCATATCATGTGGGCAAGAACCTCAGGAAAGCTATAGAACCTGACCCCAAAACAGGAATTCCTGAGATTACAGACTACTATCCTGTGCAGAGTAGCTGTCAAATGGACGAATTTTCCGGACGAGTGCTCCTTTTGGTAGCCCTTGACTTGCAAGCTCTCAAAGAAGAGCATATTCAGCGATGGAGAGAACTGCTGGAGGGGCTTCCGCCCGATATCAAGGTAATCGGTGTAACCGCTTCGCCAGCCGAGATAAGGTCGCATTGGGTAAAAACTCATGGATTTGCGATATGCTTTGCGCCTCAGGATCAGACGGTGCTTAAGGCGATGCTTCGGTCCGTGGCAGGTGCTCTATATTTAGAAGAAGGCGTAATCAAAGCGAAGTGGAGTTGGCGACAGCTGCCGAAAGGCGAAGCGCTGACCAAGCTATCACGCATATAGAGCCTGCGAAAAGGACTTGCTAAGTAAAGGCAGGGGCGGGGGGGGGGGGGGGGGGGGGGGGGGGGGGGGGGGGGGGCGCGGGCCGCCCGCCCCCCCCACCCCCAACGACACAAAACCACACCCCCAAAACACACA
>JANWXY010000074.1 GCA_025057135.1 Bacteroidia bacterium
CACAGGCGCTGGCGCCCCCCCAACGCTCCTTCAAAGCAATGGCCAAGCTTTCAACACTACCTACAGAATAGCTACCCTCAAAAATGCCGCAGCCTCAAAGGCAGACGCTTAGTACCTGTACCATTCTGGCTTATACGGTCCTTCTACGGGCACTCCAATGTAAGCAGCCTGTTCGGGCGTCAGCTCGTCCAGTTCAGCCCCGAGTTTGTCTAGGTGGAGACGAGCTACCATCTCATCTAAGTGCTTAGGGAGCGTATAAACTTTGTTTTCGTACTGATTACCTCGTGTCCAGAGTTCTATTTGCGCAAGGACTTGATTGGAGAAAGAGCAGGACATCACAAATGAAGGATGCCCCTCTGCACAAGCTAAGTTCATGAGTCGCCCCTCAGCCAAGAGGATGATCTCTTTGCCCTCCACATTATAGACGTCCACATATGGCTTGATGGTATATTTCGTATGACCGTAATGCTTATTCAGCCATGCGACATCAATCTCTAAATCAAAGTGCCCGATATTTCCCACAATGGCTTTATCCTTCATAGCGAGGAAGTGCCGCCCGACGATGATATCTCGGTTACCCGTAGCTGTAATGATAATATCAGCTAAGGGTACGGCATTATCCATTTTCATCACACGGAAGCCGTCCATGACTGCCTGCAGAGCACAAATGGGGTCTATTTCTGTGACAATCACTTGGGCTCCGGCGCCTGCAAAGGCTTGGGCAGTCCCAGCTCCTACATCTCCATACCCTGCCACTACGACAGTTTTCCCTGCAATCATCACTCCGGTCGCTCGACGCACCGCATCTACGGCTGACTCACGACAACCATAGATATTGTCAAACTTGGACTTTGTGACGGAATCATTGACATTGATTGCAGGAAAAGGCAATCGTCCCTGAGCCGCATACTCATAAAGTCGTCGCACCCCCGTGGTTGTCTCCTCGGAAACCCCTTTGATATTTTTAGCCAACTCAGGATACTTCTCTATGATGAGCCAAGTGAGGTCGCCACCATCGTCTAAAATCATGTTGAGAGGACGATCTTTACTACCGAAAAATAGCGTCTGTTCTATACACCACCAGTACTCTTCCTCCGTCTGCCCTTTCCATGCGAATACTGGTATGCCTGCAGCCGCTATAGCCGCCGCGGCATGATCCTGGGTCGAGAATGGATTACAAGATGACCACCGAACTTCCGCCCCCAAATCAACAAGCGTCTCTATGAGAACCGCCGTTTCTATCGTCATGTGGAGACAGCCGGTGATACGGGCTCCTTTTAGCGGCTTGCTATCACGATAGCGCTCTCGGATAGCCATGAGCCCTGGCATCTCAGCTTCTGCAAGACGAATTTCGCGCCGCCCCCATTCCGCAAGGGAGATGTCGGCGACTTTGTAATCCTGCTGCGTAGTCGTAATCATATGTGTCGCAAATGTACATCGTAGGAAACAAATCTCCCCCTACAATGATTACTTGCGTTTGTCAGGTATGCGAAAGAATAGCGACCTTCGAGCAATGCAGTGGTCTGCCGTACCCCACGAGGATAAGGTAAAGACTGAATGGAGCGCTTTATGCAAAGGGCAGCTCCCACACGCCTTACTATGGGTCGGTCCCGAAGGTATCGGGAAAACAGCAGCTGCATGGATGGTTACCAAAGCCCTCCTATGCCAAGAAAGTGACTCCATAGACCCCTGCGGGCGCTGTCAAAATTGCCAACTCATGGACCGCATAGAACATCCTAATCTCCTGTTCATCCCCCCCCTCCCTAACGATATTCCAATAGAGGAAGGTGTCCAGACACTTCGCATACATCTCCGAGAAAATCCATTCCTTTCTCTCTCAGAATGGGAAGCCATCCTTGCTGGACTTCGGAGTAAGCCTAGCGAGAATAAATCTGCTCTCGTCTCACCCAAGGGAATCTCCGGCAGAGTGAACTTATCCATCGGGGTAGAAGCTGCCCGTCGCCTCCAAAGCGCTCTCAGTCTAAGTATTCCAAAAGACTCGTGGCGCATAGTATGGTTCTGGCATGCAGAGATGCTCACCCGTCAAGCAGCTAACGCCCTCCTGAAAGTAGTTGAAGAGCCCCCTGCACAGACTATTTTTATTTTTACAAGCGCAAGATTGGAGACTCTCCCAGTCACTCTGCGCTCTCGCTGCCATATATGGCGATTTCCCCCTCTATCTAAAGATAAAATAGAGGCTCTGGCAGGAGAGTCCGTGGGTAATTTGCGATATTTTCTGTCCCAGGGCAGTTATAACCGATTTCAGCGTTTGAAAGAGCCATCGTTTGAGAGTTATATTCAAGCTTTGCAGGGCTGGCTACGAAGCCTATCGCAAGAAAATAATGACCCAGCTCCATACATAGAAGAGCTACTCAAAGCTCCTCAGCTTAGTGAAATCCTTTCTATGGGAGCGATATTGATTCGTGAGCATCCGAAGCTTACCCCCCTGCAGAAAGCTATTGGCATGGACACCCTACTCCGCATAGCTGACGAGATAGAGCTTAATTTGCAGCCTGCTATACTCTTGTGGGAAGCTACTCTTTACCTGAGAAGGCGCTGGCAGCATCCCCAGTTTGAGTGGGAATGGATTTCTGCCTAAGAGCTAAACGCAGGCTTTTCCGATGCCAGCGCAACCATATCACGCCCCATATAGCTTCTTGAATCACATGGCGGCTCATTTTAGAGTGCCCAGCCACTCTCTCTACAAATACAATCGGCACCTCCTGCCATCTGGCACCCGCTAAAAAGGCTTTATACTTCATTTCAATCTGGAAAGCATACCCGCGAAAACGAATAGGCCCACCGCTCAGAATCCTTTCCAAAAGCGAACGCCTATACCCTACAAAGCCCGCCGTAGGGTCCCTAACGGGCATCCCCGTGACGAAACGCACATACCAGCTCGCTCCATAGCTGAGCAAAATACGACTGAGAGGCCAGTTGACGACATTTATGCCCTGAATGTAGCGCGAGCCTATGGCAATATCTACACTCTCCAAGGCATCGGCTAAACGAGGGAGATAGTTGGGAGGATGACTAAAATCCGCATCCATTTCATAAATATACTGAGCCGAGGTATGTTCTAATACCCACTGAAACCCAGCTTCATAAGCTCGACCAAGTCCCTCTTTCTGTGAGCGCCTCAGAATGTGCATGTGAAAATCAGGATGCTCGGCTTTGAAAGTCAGAGCAATATCAGCCGTGCCATCCGGTGAATTGTCATCTACGACTAAAACGCCCAAAGTTAGAGGGAGCTGACGCAGCGCGTTCAGCATCCCATAGATATTGTCAGCTTCGTTATACGTCGGCAAAACTACCCAATGTTCAGGCGGCATGGGCAGGAGAGAGCTTGATCACTTCATCACAGTAGGCCTGTGTATCGGGACTGTGTGCAACGATCATCACGATAGAGTCTTTCGCCAGATAGCGAAGGCCTCTGTATATGAAACCCTCCATCTGAGGGTCTATATGAGCTGTGGGCTCGTCTAATATCCAGACTGCAGGACGACGCAAGGCTGCCCGCCATAAGGCGACCAGCTGCCGCTCACCAGCAGAAAGCGCCCCTCCACCGACCCCCACCGATTGGTCTAAGCTCCAGGCCTGTACATATTTCAGAAAACCGAGACGCTCAGCTGCCTCCCAGATTTGAGTATCGGGAATGTCTTCATATAGAGTGAGGTTTTCCCGTAGCGTTCCCTCAAAGAGCACTGGCTCCTGAGGAATGTAAGCTATCATCTCACGCAAATAAGCTTTATTCCACTGAGGGAGCGGCACCCCACCGAAGCGTATCACCCCCTCCTGCGGCTCGTAATATCCAAGTAGAAGGTAAAAGAGTGTGCTTTTGCCCGTGCCAGTGGGTGCGGAAATACCGTAGACTTTGCCAGCAACTAACCTCAAAGACAATCCTCGTAAAACCTCTCTGTCAGCAGTATAGCCGAAATGCAAGTTCTCTATTTCCAGCGTATAAGGATACTTGAGCTGGGGCATGACCCCGGAGAGAGACTCCTCAGTATTCTGGTCCAAAAGGCGAAAGATTCTATCAGCACTGACTATACCCATTTGAAGGCTATTGACTTGATCCGCTATAATCCGAAAAGGACGAAAGAAAAGCTGTTGATATAAAGTAAAAGCTACTAAGCTGCCGACGGTAGTCTCTCCCTGGTAGATTAGATAGCCTCCAAAAAGCAATACCGCACTCAGTCCGACGAGAGTTACAGTTTCCATTGTAGGGAAAAACCAGGCAAAATAGCCAATCACTCTACGGTAGCTGAGGTAGTAAAGGCGATTAAGACGGAGAAAACGAGACCAGAGGGAGGGTTCGGCGCCCATGCTCTCTGTAAGCTCTCTGCTTTGAAAAATCTCTTGAAGATAACCGTTCATACGGGCGATATATAAACGAACCCGCGCAAAACTTTCTCGGATTTTGCGAGAAAAATATTGAGAAGCCCATAATCCCAGTGGCATCACAAGCAGCGTAATAGCTGTAAGTCTTGTATCTACAAATAGCATCAGCCCAACCAAAAATGTGAGCTGCAAAATCTCACCAGCTATGACCAAAAAAGTTTCAGCCAAGGTAGATTGTAGAGTTTGCGTATCTGTCAGCGTGCGGGTATAGAGGATGCCTGTGGGATATTTCTCTAAAGAAGGTATGGATAAGCGAAGCACTTTTTCAAATAAAGCGCGTCTAAGCTGACGAGAGACTGCCCATGCGAGCCGCTGAGTGAAAAGCGTCTGCCCACGCTGTACAAGAGCGTGTAGAAAACTCATTCCTACAAGCACGCCTCCCCATAAAAGAAGGGCATGAGCATCTTTATCTTTCAGAGGATGGTCTATGACATAACGATAGAGATATGGACGCAGAGGCTGAAATAAAGACGCCAGCGTAACTAAGAGCAGAGCAATCCCAAAAAGCCGCTTCTGCGCTACAAGTAGGCGTAAAAGCCGTAGAGTGACCGCGAAAGACTTCACGCGGGAAGAGCGAGACCTTCGTATAACTGGGCGACCTTCCGCCGAATATACCGAATAAACGGCTTGGCAGAAAGTGGAGCACCCGTAGCTCGCTCACAGAGCTCTTGGATACGATACCGGGCACCATGAGCATGTATATTAGTACGCATCCAATGAAGTGGAAGGCTTGCATCCCCTTCTGATAACCGAGCAGGCCATTCAGGATGAGATAAAGTCAATGCCTCGCTAAGCTGAGCCGCCAACAAGCTGCCGAGAGAATAGGTCGGAAAATACCCAAAACTACCCATTGACCAATGGACATCTTGAAGAACGCCATGAGCATCATCTGGAACTGCGAGATTTAGGTATTCAGCGACTTTATCATTCCATGCGACGGGAAGCTCCCGCACAGTCAAGTCCCCATTAATCAAGGCACGCTCAAGCTCAAATCGTAACAGAATATGTAAGTGATAGCTTACTTCATCAGATTCTATACGGATGAGACCAGGCTGGATTTTATTCACCTGACGCGCCAGAGAAAAAGGCGTATGAGCAGATAGCCAGCTCAGCGTGTAATGCGGAAGGACATTTTCGTATAAATATGTCCAAAATTCAACGGATGCCCCTACGTGGTTTTCCCAAAAACGGGACTGAGATTCATGTACGCTAAGTGAAGATGCATGAGTTATAGGCCAACCAAGAGGTTCTCTGGGAAGGCCCTGCTCATAAAGGGCATGCCCCATCTCATGAAGAGCCGCCGATAAAGCAGCTGTAAGGTCTTTTTCATTGATGCGAATCGTGATACGCACATCGTCAGGGGATATACCTGTACAGAAAGGATGTACAGACTCGTCAATGCGCCCTCTGGTCAAGTCATACCCCAACTGCTTGACCACAGTTTGAATAAGCGCTTTTTGCTCAGCCGCTGACATATACAGAGGGGGATACTCCACGCCGCCAATGGGATTTTCTTGGCACAAGCGTATAGTTTCCATTAGAAATGGGCGAAGCTCCGAGAAAAGCTGCTCAATGTCCGTGGGCGTCACACTACGCTCAAAGAGATGAAGCAAAGCTTCATAGGGTTCGTTTTGATAGCCGATTGCCGCGGCTTTTTCACGAGAGAGTTTTACCAGCTTCTCTAAGTGCGGGCGAAAACTCTCAAAGTCCGAGCGGCTCTTAGCGTCTACCCAAGCGCGCTGAGCATAGCTTGCCGCTTCCGAAAATGCCCTGACAAGGTCTGATGGGATTTTTTCAGCTATCTCCGCATCCTCTAATAGCAAACGAATATCTCTTCTTGTCGCATCATCTATGTCGGACAAAGTATTAGCTTCTCTGAGGAGGGGGAGGATTTTTTCTATGATTCGTTGATGAACCATACCCGCCAGAGTACCATGTAAAGCTGCCCGTGAAGCGGCTCCTGCGGGGGGCATGCAAACCTCTTGATCCCAAGCCAGAAGCTCTAACCCACTGATAAGAAGAGCCTGCGTTCGTAGCTCTACACTTAGCTGCCCCAGGATGTCCATGCGGCAAAGATAACCCAAAATCAACGAGTTTCACCCCAGGTGACGTGAATCTCAAAACTCAAACAACGCAGCTTCGCCCCTTCATAAGCCCCAGTCGTCGTGTGGGGTCGTCGCAAAAGGTTGGATAAGCCGATTTCATAGTACCCGCTAAGCCCAGTAGTGCCGAACTGTACTGGCAGCTCAATAGTCAGTCCGAGCGGGAGAAAGGCATACCATGGATTGACCGCACGGGCGGGAGAAAGAGACAATCCACGCTGCTGGTAGCGATACCCTACTGACAGGCCTGCTTTAGGATAAAAAACTTGCCATCGCGGCCCGAAACGAAAAGCCGCTTCTACGGCTTTATAGGCGGTTATCTGACCTGAAAGAAAGTCTTGATTGACGAGAGGGAAACGAGGCTCCGAGGGAGCGCCTTTATACACCCAAAGCAGAGCGGCTTCCCAGCCAGCTCCCCACCAGTAGCTTTTTCCATGGACTCCCACCGCCGCATTAGAGAACCATCCCGCAGGAACCGGTTCTCCCTTGTCCGTAGTGTAGTTGAAACAGCCCCGAAAAGATAATCCGATGCCGCGCTGAGCCCATAGAAAGCTATACAGGCACAGCCATCTCGCGAAGAAGGTCATTAAGGGCGAGCTTTTCATCGTGCTCAGGTTTTCTCCAACCGATGATAAGCGCACAAGGGACCTGATAACGCCCCCCGGGGAAGGTTTTTTCACGCATGCCACTAATCACGACCGCTCGAGGGGGAACGTATCCTCTATATTCTCGGGCCTCCTGAGCAGTCACATCTATCACAGGAATGCTGGCTGTGAGAATCGTACCTGCTCCGATAATAGCTTTTTCACCTACATGGACACCCTCTACTATTATCGCCCTGCTACCAATGAACGCCCCATCCTCTATAATGACTGGGCGGGCCTGAGGCGGTTCTAATACCCCTCCTATCCCGACGCCTCCGCTCAAATGTACGCCTCTGCCTATCTGCGCACAAGAACCGACGGTCGCCCATGTATCCACCATACTCCCCTCTCCCACATAAGCACCGATATTAACATAGCCTGGCATTAGAATCACCCCTGCCCCTAAATAACTGCCGTAACGAGCCACCCCTGGTGGAACGACACGCACATTAGGCGAATAGGAGGTCTTAGTCGGTATTTTGTCATAAAAGCTGATATCTCCCGCTGAGATTGGCTCTACCTTCCGCAAACGGAAATACAAAAGAATCGCCGCCTTAACCCACGCATGGACCTCCCATGAACCATCCCCCTTGGGAGTGGCGCACCGCAGTCGTCCCGCATCTAACTCCCCAATAACTGCTTCTACAGCTTGCTGGTAAGCTGCTTGCGAAAGCAGGGCTGGCTCCTGCCATGCCGCTTCTATCAGAGAACGGTATGTCTCCATCTTACATGAGCTTTAAGGTGGAAGCCTCTGCGGGGTCTAACTTTCCCGCCATAATGAGACGCATTTCTCGGCGACGCAAGGCACCCTCGTATTGTCGCTTCTCCTCTTCTGTTTCAGGTGCTACCGGAGGCACTGGGATGGGACATCCACTCTGATCAATCGCCACGAAAGTATAATAGGCTTCGTTGGAGAGGCGCTTTTCATTGGAAGGAAGACTCTGGGCAAAAACCTTGAGATAAACCTCCATGGAAGTATGGAAGGCGCGAGTTACATAGGCTTCTATGGTGAGGAGTTCTCCTACTTTGATAGCTGAACGGAAGCTTACATAATCCACTGCCGCCGTTACACACACTCGCTGAGAATGCCTATACGCGGCTATGGCAGCAGCTACATCCATCCAGTAGAGCAACTGCCCACCCATTAGATTGCCGAGAGCGTTGGCATGATTAGGAAAAACCATTTCGGTCAATATGGTATGAGAAACTGAGGGCGGCTTCGGCTCCATGCTCCAAAGGTAGAAGAAAGCGAACTTTGTGAAGTGCTTCACCGGGTAGCTGGCGTAGACGAAGCCGGGCGCGGATGTTTGGCTGGGCCCGTAGTAGCTGCCGCTGTGATTCTTCCTATGAACTTTTCTCATCCCTTCCTCCGTGATAGCAAAACCCTCTCACCATCCCAACGCCTGTGTGTATTTGAGGCGCTTCTCCAAAGCGATGCCGCCATCGGCATAGGCATGCAAGGCCCCGAAGCCATAGATAAACTCAATATTTTACAAGCCACGCTGCTCGCAATGCAGGAAGCTGTAGAGAGCCTTCCCACTCAACCTGGCAAAATACGAATAGATGGCCCGGCTATCCCCCCAGCATTACGTTCAGCAGCTGAGCCCTGCATACACGGAGATAGACTCTTCGCTGAAATCGCAGCCGCCTCCATAGTCGCCAAAGTCATCCGAGATAGAGTGATGGTGCACCTGCACGAACTGTATCCAGTTTATGGCTGGGCTAAAAACAAAGGATACCCCACTCCGGCGCATCGCCAAGCGATTCAGGAGTTTGGTTTATCCCCTCTGCATAGACGGAGCTTCATCTTAGAGAAAAGAGCGGACAGCGACCTTAGGTAGGAAAAGCATAAACTCAGAAAAATATACCCCTACGTCAAACAGGCCCCTGCCTCTCCGCTAAAAACAGAACGGCGTTTGTTCAGGTAGTCTCAGAGGCACGAAGCATGCAAGGCTGAGTTTCTGCTACGGTTTCTTCCAGTGCTCTAAGAACCGAGTATTGTATGTCCCTTTGCGAAAACTCTCATCTCGGAGAATCTCCTTCAAAATAGGAATAGTCGTGCGTAATCCGGGTCCTTCTATGATAAACTCATCCAGAGCCCTCAGCATCTTATTGATGACCTCCTCTCGCGAAAAGTCAGAAACGATCAGCTTCGCAATCATGGAGTCGTAGTATGGCGGTATAGTATATCCTGCGTAAATATGACTATCTACTCGTACGCCGTGTCCTCCTGGTTTGTGATAGTCTTGTACTCGTCCGGGGCTGGGGCGGAAATCTGCGTAGGGGTCTTCGGCGTTGATACGCACTTCCATAGCCCAGCGATTCTGTGGGAAATAGTGGCGGCCCGATACAGGGACACCCGCAGCAACTTTTATTTGCTCCTTGATGAGGTCAAAAAAGAATATCTCCTCAGTCACCGGGTGCTCCACTTGAATCCGAGTGTTCATTTCCATGAAATAAAACTCCCCTGTATCCTGATCCAGAATGAACTCCACGGTACCTGCACTTTCATATCTAATGAATTTAGCGAGCTTGACGGCCGCTTCCCCCATTCGCTCGCGTAAATCTGGTGTCACGATAGGGCTTGGGGCCTCTTCTATGAGCTTCTGATATCGGCGCTGAATAGTACAGTCTCGTTCAGAGAGATGGGAAACGTTGCCATATTGGTCGCCTACGACCTGAATTTCAATATGACGAGGATTCTGGATGTACTTTTCCATGTATAGGCCATCATTTCCGAAGGCGGCTTTAGCCTCAGCGCGAGCGATTGTCCATGCATCCTCCAAATCTTCTGGTTTCCAGACTATACGCATACCTTTTCCCCCACCACCAGCGGTGGCTTTGAGTAAGACAGGATAGCCGATATCACTGGCGACCTGCCTCGCTTGGGACAAGCTCTCCAAAACGCCGTCTGAACCGGGCACAGTAGGCACGCCTGCTTTACGGGCTGTTTCTTTTGCTGTGGCTTTATCTCCCATGGCAGCGATAGCTTCTGGACTCGGCCCGATAAACTTCACCCCGTATTCAGCGCATATACTGGCAAACTTTTCATTCTCTGACAGGAACCCATACCCCGGATGGACTGCATCAGCTGCTGTCACTTCCACTGCTGACATGATAGCGGGTATATTCAAATAGCTATCTTTGCTAAGAGGCGGACCGATACAAACCGCTTCGTCGGCAAACCGTACATGAAGGCTTTCCTTGTCCGCTGTGGAATACACCGCTACCGTCGGTATTCCCAGCTCCTTACAGGTGCGTATAATGCGCAGAGCGATTTCGCCCCGATTAGCTATCAGAATCTTACGAAACATACCCTATTCTATCGGCTCTACCTCAAAAAGAGGCTGATCGTACTCAACAGGCTGTCCATCCTCCACCAGCAGACGCACAATCCGTCCGGCTATCTCAGACTGTATTTCGTTGAAGAGCTTCATGGCTTCTATGATACATACCACTTGGCCTGGTTGTATAATGTCACCCACTTTGACATAAGGCTCTTTATCAGGGCTGGGGCGCCGATAGAAGGTTCCGACCATCGGTGAGCGGATATAGTTTAGCTTCTTAGGAGAAGCAGGAGGGACAGGCTCAGCTTTGGGCGGTTCTATCGTAGAAGGGGGCGGTGCGATAGGCGTGATTGTAGGCAAAGGCTGGACTGAGGGTGGGGGGACGGACACCGGAGAAACGACATTACCCGAGGTCCCCTTACGCACAGTGAGCCGAAAATCGCCTTCTTCTACTACCACCTCACTCAGATCGGACTTGCTTACAAACCGTAAGAGTTCTAAAATAGATTTGAGGTCCATAGGCGTTAGTTTTTGACTCGTTCTATGTATTCTTTTTTGCGGGTATCCACCTTTACTTTATCTCCTGCCTCGACAAATAGCGGTACTTTGATGCGGGCCCCAGAGGATAGAACGGCATTTTTCATGATGTTAGTCACGCTATCGCCCTTAACTGCCATCTCCGCCTCTACAACATCCAAGACGACAAACTGAGGCAGCTCTACAAATAAAAGCGTTTCCGTATCTGCGTCCCAGAGTGCCTCACATTTCTGATTTTCAGTAAGAAACTCCACGCCACGAACCTGCTCCTGAGTCGCTGAAAACTGCTCAAAGCTCTCCTCTTCCATGAAGTAGTACAAACTACCATCGGTGTACAAATACTGGCATGGGCGGCGCTCCACTCGGACAGGTTCTATGCGAGTATTAGAGGGGAAGTTTCGCTCAAATACGCGCCCCGAAACTACATTCCGCATGCGTGTATAAACGTACGGATTACCTTTCCCGGGTTTGACATGCAGAAACTCTATAACCTCGTACAGCTCATTCTCCAGACGGAGAATCATGCCGTTGGAGATATCCACGGCTTGTGCCATGGCGCGAAGATGGGAAAAACGCTTTGACTAAAAGGATAATCTAAGTCCAGAGATTTGTTACCTTTGTCGTATGGCACAGGCTATAGCACAGCAGCACATCACACGAGGAGGTGCATTTTTGATAAAGTCCACCCCCGCAGAGGCCATTTTCATTCCCGAAGAATGGAATGAAGAGCAGCGTCAATTGGCCCAGTTGTGTGAAGAGTTTCTGGAAAAGGAGATTTACCCCCGATTAGACGAGATTGATTACGGGGACCCAACGAAAGTTATGCCCGAGATTTTGCGCAAGGCGGCGGAACTCGGCTTCCTCGGTCTCACAGTCCCCGAGGAGTATGGCGGATTAGGAGCAGATTTTCTCACAGGTATGCTTTTTACTGAAAAGATGGGACCCTCTCACTCTTTCGCCGTAGCTCTACTCGCTCACACAGGTATTGGTACTCTACCTATATTGTATTTTGGTACGCCTGACCAGAAGCGGAAGTACCTACCTAAAATCGTTTCAGGGGAGCTTTTCGCTGCCTACTGTCTGACAGAGCCTGGCTCAGGTTCCGATGCCCTTAGCGCCCGTACTAAGGCTATCCCCTCATCGGATGGAAAGACATATTACCTCACAGGACAAAAAATGTGGATCACGAATGGGGGCTTTGCCGACCTATTTACAGTCTTTGCCAAAGTGAATGGTGAGCAGTTCAGTGCATTTCTCGTGGAGCGCAGCTTTCCTGGGGTGTCCGTAGGGGCCGAAGAAAAGAAGATGGGTATTAAAGGCTCTTCCACTCGCCAAGTCTTTTTCCAAGATACCCCTGTCCCAGCAGATAACTTCTTAGGAGAGCTCGGGAAAGGACATGTCATAGCTTTCAACATTCTCAATATTGGACGCATAAAGCTCGCCGCAGCGACCACGGGCTCTTCTAAACGCCTCGTAGATATTTCTGTCAAATATGCGAAAGAGCGCCATCAGTTTGGCAAACCGATTGCCAGCTTCACCGCTATACAGCATAAGCTCGCAGATATGGCAATATACACCTGGGCATGTGAGACGGCGACCTATCGGGCTTCAGCAGATATCCAAGCCTATGAAAAGTTTCTCCTTGAGAAGGGTGAGCCTTATGAAAAGGCCCTGTTGGGTGCTGCTCAGGAATATGCAGCAGAATGTGCTATTCTCAAAGTTTTCGGCTCAGAGGTTTTAGACTATGTGGCTGATGAAGCGGTGCAAATTCATGGCGGGTATGGCTATTCCGCAGAATATCCAGTAGAAAGAGCTTACCGCGATAGCCGCATCAACCGCATTTATGAGGGTACAAATGAAATCAATCGCATGCTTAGCGTAGATTACATTCTACGCAAGGCGATGAAAGGGGAGCTGGACCTGCTAAGCGCTGCTATGAAGGTGCAAGGGGAGCTCATGAGTATCCCAGAGTTTGGAGAGCCTAACGGGGCGTTTCTCGCAGCAGAGAAAAAAGCTGTGGAAAATCTTAAGAAGGCTATTCTGATGGTGGCGGGCTATGCCGCTCAGAAGTATATGCAGAAGCTCGCGGATGAACAGGAGATACTAATGGCAATCGCAGATATGCTCATAGATACTTATGTGACAGAGTCTATGTTGCTCCGTACAGAAAAGATAGCTCTGACTCAGGGAGAAGCTGCAGCCACGGACCAATTGGCCATGACACAGGTTTTCCTCACCGACGCTCAAGAACGAGCCGCCTCAGCGGGGCGACGAGCTATCCTTCATGCCGCTCAGGGAGATGAGCGACGCATGCTTCTCATGGGCCTTAAGCGCTTCACCAAGCCGTTAGAAATAGACACCATCGCCCTTCGCCGGCAGATAGCAGAACGGCTGATAGCAGCTGAGAAATACTGCTTCTGACTTTCAGCTAGATAGTGTAAGTCGTCACCTCTAACATTACTGTTATCTCTCTGATGCACTCTCTGATTCGTCTGGATATTCCATCCTTCATCGGGGCTGCATGAGCATACTGCACGCGACGACGGGGGTGGATTTAGATGATACGCAAGTAGGTTATGCCTATCGCTCTACAGAAGAGCTGCAATTAGCGTATTTTCTATTTCGCCTGCTGAGATACGGGAGGGTAGTGAAGATAGCTAATAAGCTTGGAGATAAAGCTCTGCGCTGGGGTCTGCCTATTCAACCCATCCTGCGCAATACGCTGGGGCGCCTATTCCTCGGTGGAGAAACTCTGAGCGCTACCCTCCCCTTGCTCAGGCGTCTAAGGCAGTATAACCTAACAGCGATGTTAGACTATGCTGTCGAAGCTTCTCATCAAATAGAAGCGCAGGAAAAGGCACTCCAGGAGTATGTACGGATGGTGGAATTTGCCGGGAAGTATCCAGAGCTCGTAGGGTACATCGCAGTGAAGCTCACAGCGCTAGCCTCCCCCACCCTCTGGGAAAAGCTTAGTCAGGGCGGCTCTTTACCCACTTATCTGATAGACGAAGAGAAGCTTTTTCATGAACGCTTCAGCACTCTCATGCAAACCGCCCAGAGATACCAAGTGCCTCTGATGATAGACGCAGAGGAAAGTTGGATTCAGCCGGCCATAGATAGTGTAGCTGAACATTACATGCAGCTCTTCAACTCAGGTGATAATATCCTGCTTTACACGACCGTCCAGATGTACCGCAGAGACCGTTTGGCGTATATAGAGAAGTTGCTGAATGTGGATTATACAGTAGGTATAAAGCTGGTGCGAGGCGCTTATGTAGAAAAAGAGCGGCAGCGCGCCCAAACATACGGCTATCCAGACCCAATCCATCCTACAAAGGCTGCCACAGATATCGCCTATGATCAGGCTCTAATGATGTGCTTAGAAAACATAGACCGCATGGCGCTCTGTGTCGCTACACACAATCGGAACAGCTGCATGAAAGCCGTTCAATATGCCTTTCTCAAAAAATGGGCGCCAGATCATCCCCGCCTTTCTTTTTCCCAACTGTATGGAATGGCAGACCCGTTGTCCTTTGGTTTAGCCAAGGCAGGCTTTCGGGTGGCGAAGTATGTGCCTTATGGCCCAATTGACAGAGCTTTTCCCTATCTCTCAAGACGGGCGGAGGAAAACTCAAGCTTATCAGACCAGAGTGGAAGAGAGCTACGTTGGGTGGCAGAAGAGCTTCTCCGCCGCCGCAAAGGCAGAGACTGATAGAAGTTTTCACAACTTAAGAAACCCTGGGGGTAGCCATTACTTTTGAGCTACCCCCAGGTGTAGGTAGATTCTATTGCGCCATTACTTAGCGACAGCCTCTATTTCCCCCTGAATGACCAGGTTAGTGGTAGGCTGACGAGGGTCATTCGTAATGACGGTGACAGTTTTAGAATCACGACCAGAGCGGCCTGTGGAATCAAACGTAACCTTTATAGTAGTACTTTCTCCCGGCTTGAGTTCGGATTTATCGGGATTGGCAGCTGTACAGCCACAGCTGGCTTTTACCTTGCGGATAATGAGAGGCTTTTTACCGGTATTCGTGATTCGGAACTCGTGGGTTACCTTATCCCCTGCTTTTATTTTACCATAGTTGAATTCGGTAGCGCTAAACTCGGCCCGGGGAGCCACTTTCAGAGCTTCTTCTGTAAGCTCGCCGAAGTATTCCTCAATATTCGCTGTTACATAAAAAGCCTTATCTGCTTCGGCGGCATCATTGGTGGGGAGTTTTAGGAGATGATAAACAAAACCATAATCACCCGCCGCCCCTGCATCGTACTCTACCACTACTTGAACGGTATCTTTAGGAGGAAGGTTGTACGAGCTGACATCCCCTTTGGACGTACGATAGGAAACTTTGATATGCTTGGGAACTTCTCGAAACTCCTTAAGCTCCATCGGCTTATCGGAATCATTGTATAGGGTTACCGACGAGGTGCGCTTCTCGTTAGTTTTGATGGTCCCAAAAGAAACATGATTGGCAGGACCGAAGCGTAGATTCCCCACTTTCGTTGGATAAAAGTCCTCAGGCCCCTTAGGACGAGGCAGTACTTCTCCCTTGATGGTCAGAACATGCGTCTCTTCCTTAGTCGTGTCTTTTTCAGAGCGAATGCGTACAGTGAGAGTTTTAGTAAAAATACCGGGGCGCCCCCATGAGCTATACATGGCTTCCACATAACCTTCTTTGCCGGGAGAGACGATGTCTTTACTCCAGTTGGGGGAAGTACATCCACAGGAAGCCTTCACATCCACGATACGAATCGGATCCTTACTGATATTTTTGAAGGAAAAGCGCGTAGAGGCTGTGCGATCTTCCTCTTTTATTTTTCCGAAATCGTGTTCTACCTTGGGGAAATCTACCAGTTTCGCCGGAGCGGATTCTACACTTTTCCCTTCGGTATCTGCTTTTTTGTCTTTCTTTTTCTGTGCCCACAGAAGCGTCAGCAAGGAGAAGCCGATTGCGAGCGTACGCATACCGCTTACAAAAGTATAACTTTTTGCTCAGCGAAAGCTATCTCTGTTTTGAGCGAAAAACGCCGCATAATCATGCATTCGCCGCTGAGTGAAGGCTACCCGGAAGTTAGCTTGCGATATGGGGAAAAAATCTTGCGGTGAATGCACACCAAGCTCGGCAAACCATGGCTCATTTTCTACGACCTGTATGTACGCAGAGGCACTCCGATAGTCCGGAAACTGCGCTATGTATGCCAGATGGTGAGTGTTATTGTATAGAAAAACCGTGAGAGAAAGACGCTGCTCCCCGAAGTTTCGCTCATGGGTACGGGCTAAATGCTGCTTGAGAGCGTCATTCGTAATTTTTTCCTTTGGGACGAGAAGGATGACAAGGATGGCTTCCCCCTGCCGCTGTTGCAGGACAAACCCACTTGTATTTGCAGAGGCGGCTGAGGTAGATTGAGGAGGGGAAAGGGAGACTTGGGGATTCGCTTCGGCCACGAGCTGCGTCTGTCCTCTCTCCAACCGCTGCAGCAGCTTTTGCGCTAAGGGCGTACAGGCAGCTTGGGGATACGACTGGATTAACTCCCTCAGAACCTGGGTAGCCTTATTAGCATCCCCTACATGCACGTAAGCAGCCGCTACGAGGTAGAGAATAGGTGGCTCAGACGGGGTGCCCTTCCAGCGCTCACGGGTAGCCTCCGCAAAGCTGATTACACTTAGATACTCGCCTTGCTGGTAGTTATCCAAGATGGCTTGATGGATGTCTAAGTTTGGACTGAGGGCCATTCTCTCGCGACCTCCGGACAAGATAAGTTTGGCATACTCTGAGGAAGGGTATTTAGTGATAAGTTCTTGCTTGTAAGCTTCTGCTTGAGGGGTGCCGCTGTGGAGGACATACAAACCATACAGAGCTGGTATTTGGGCCTCGCTGCGATGCGGGAGGCGCTGGCGCAGCCATAAATAGAGACGCTCCGCAGAGTCTTTTCGCGCAAAAGCCTCCACATACACCTGGGCAAGCATGAGAACCGCCCCAATGAGAGTATCCTCTAAGGCACGCTTTTGAGCGGGGGAGTTCGGTATCTGAGAAATAAGGCGCTTTTTGAGAGCTGCCATTCGCTGCGGCGTGAGCTGGGCTAAATCATCAGGCATGTCTATTGTAGTAGAGTCAGACGCTTTCCTAACCTGAGCACTATCACTGCGACCAGCGAAGTTCGCAGACTTGGTACGGCGCCGCCAGTGATCCTCGTCTGGCCTCTCTCCCCACAGTCTCACAAACTCTTGTTTTCCATTAGATACCTGTATAGGATTGTCAAAATAAAATCCTCCCCTTCCGCCCATCGAGGCTTGTTGTGAGCCAAAAGAACTACTAAGCGCCATAGAAGAAGTCTCTTCCTGTCGTCGGGCTTTTTCAGCAGCCCGTCTGGATACCTCATTCTGAATATATGCCTCTACGATACGGTCCTGAGCTTCTGGACCCATTTCCGCTAAGATGAGCAGGCTATCCGAAGAGCGCATCTTCTCTTTGAGCTGAGCATATTCTTGGAAACGGGCCTGCAGAGCCTTTATTTCGGGCGCCTTGGGATGTTTCTCTGGGATGAGAGTGGCTGCGGTGTCAAAGTGCTTCTGAGCGGCAGACAAGTTTTGTAATCTCTCAAAGTAGATTTTCCCTGCCTCATAGTGGGCTAAGGCCCGTGCAGGAGATTGACCAGCACCGCCAGCCTTTTTATAGGCCATAAGAGCCGCCTCAAACTGACCTTTCTCTGCATACATTTGACCTATGCGGTAGTAAATCTGATCTCGGTAATCCTCATACTGCGCACTTTGAGCCATCTTTTCTAAACGGCGCACTAACCGCGGGTCCCGCATCCCGCGAATAAGGCTCAACTGAAACTGCGCCTGAAAAGTCAGCCCATTTGTCGCATTCAACCTGTAAGCCTTACGGAAACACGCTTCTGCAAAAGCAGGCTTGTTCTCGTGAAGGTAAAGCTGCCCTAAGAGGTAATACCCCCGAGCTCGCCGAAGACGGGTATCTAAGTCCTTTACGCTCCGCTCTAAAAACGGTCGCGCCAGTTCTGGTTGTCCTTTGGCTATCAGAGCCTGGGCTAAAAGCGCATTCACAGCGGCTTTGTAGGGCTTGAGCTGTTTATGTGGCACGCCCAAAGCCTCAGTTAGTCGCGTCTCAGCTCTGTAAGGATTGTCTTCTTGAAGAGCTGCATATGCCTGCCACCAATACACCCGAGCTCGGATAGGTGTATGGGGAAAAGCATTCAAAACATAACTGAAATTCATGTCGGCGTTTGAAAAGTTGCTTCTGAGAACCCAGGTCTGCCCGATTAGAGTTCGGCTATCATCAATATACCGTCCATTTTTGTGCCGGAAGATGATAACCTCACATTTTTTAGCCGCTTCCTCTAAGCGAGAATACTGCGCACGAGCGATATTCGGGTCTATGAGCGGATAAATTCGGATAAATCCCTCTGTGGGGTCGGGGATTTGCCGTTCTATCTCGCGTTGGGCAAGTTTGAACCGCTGCTCTGCATGATAGTAGCCGTTGAAGTAGGAGACGAATGTATGCCAGTTACGAGCCAGGGCGTTTTGGCGCTCCGCTCCACACCCGATAAGCCCTAATATCAGTACAAACCCCCATCTCCACCGCATGAAGAGAGACTTAGATATAGACAAAAATAAGTATTCACCGCCGAAGGCGGCGAGGGCATCACACAGAAGCCTTAGATGCTCCTGTGCGGCTTTTCCAGTAAGAATAAAGCCAGAGAAGGTTTTTCACCCATATCCAACCTAAAATGGGCACGGCTAAAAGTACCAGTGGATTATATTCCAGGGCCCTTTCCCACTCCAGATGCAAGAAGTGCTGAGTAGCTCGGGTCAAGCCACATCCAGGGCAGTCTACGTCTGTGAGATTTTTGAATACGCAGAGCGTCGGACCCTTATCAAAGAAGTCTGCGGGGAGTAGAATCAATACCCCCGGCAAGACAAGCAGGATAATCCTCAGACTATATTCTAAGTGCCGATTCATCATGGGCAGCATTAGTTTATCCAGTGATGACCAACGACGCGGTCCTCCCGATCGGTGAAGCCCCGATAGACCGCGATAATAGTATAGGTATTTTCCGCCTCAAAGTAAGAGCCTTCTACAGAGTCAGAGTCAAAAGCATTTTTTTTCTCATCCCAGAGGGCATATAAATAGTCATACACCCCCTGCTTGAGAAGGATGCGACGGCGATATTCAGCTGCCTCTTTATCATAATATAGCTCAAATCGGCTGTCAGGGGACCACTGCATAAAGCTACCGACGACATATAAAGGTTTAGAATAAGGCGTCGCTGCCTGAAGCCGAAACTCTACCCAGAAGTAATCGCCCTGCGTCGCAGCCATATCATCGCGCCCCATCCACTGACGACTGGTATCCATACCTACATCTTGTATTTGAATGATAAAACGACCATTTAGGTCGATCTGCCGTGTATACGCTAAACCCGCCCTCGGACGCTCAGGCACAAGTAAAATGACGATACCCGTATCTGACCACAGGGTTCTCTCCACCTGAAAGCTGCGCCGTCGCAACAGAGACCGCAAATCTAACATCCGAAATTCCACGCCAGCCGACATATCTAAGGCAGGCTGAAACAAATACTCCATATAGTCTGAATGTAGAAATGTTGGTTTTAGCTCTGTGCGTGCATTATCCCAGCGAGCATTCTGTAGAAGTATGCAGCTAAACTCCTGATACATTTGAGCGCTTCGCAGCTGAGTAGGGAAAACCTTGAAAGCTATAGTTTGTAGCCCTTGGCGAGCACCAGTCACGACCTGAGCACTCTGCAGGTTAGGCAATATACGAACAAGATTCTCCACTACATAGAAGCGTCGCCTTAGCACTAAGCGTGAGGGTTCTCTTTCACGAAATACCTCTATGACATAAAATCCGCTGCGCATGAAGCGGTTTTCCATGCGATACAGATAATGTATGTAAGGTATCCGGGTATTGTATGCAGGAGAAAAGTCCGTGATACGGTCTTGGGGATAGCCATTCCAGTATTCCGCTACGGGCAAAGTGGAGGGCTGCCAATTTTTATTGCACAAATACACCCGCACCCACAAATCCGAGGGTACCTCCACGCCTACTTCGTCAAACTCTAAGGTGAGATACTGATTCTCCCCTAAACCTAAATACGGAAAGCTGAGCGTGTTATTCCCACGATAAAACTGGAGGGAGTATACCTGAGGCTCCGCAATCGTGTCTCGGAGCTGGGCGAAAACTATATTCACAAAGAGAATGTGAAGCCTCATCCGAATAAAGATAATACACGGAGCACCATTTCTAATGAGCATACTCAACGACGGAGTTTCAGACCTCTAAAGAGAAGGAGTGCGCCAGAATATATAAAGCTGGCGCACTCAGCCATTATACCAACCCAAGCTCAAGGCAGAGCATTCTAAACTCTCCTCCAAAATCCCCTGAACCCTCTCAGGGGTACCTACTCTATCATCAGCCGTTCTCGCAGAAATCTTTCCCCCTGTTGAACCTCTATTAGATAAATACCCGTAGGCAAGGCAGGAAGCTTCATATTATGCGGCTCTTTACTTCTGAGAGCGCACCTCTCCAGAAGCAAGAGCTGACCGCGCAGGTCATATAGCCTAACTTCTGCCTGACCGGAAAATTCCGAGCGTATCTGGAGCATATCATGTGCAGGGTTCGGATATACTCTGAGGGTGCCCGAGCTCCCGCTCAGGATTTTAGTAGTGGGCGTGTGGAGGATTAAGGTCAAGTAGATCGTATCAACTTTCTGACAAGTGCCATTCTGACTAATCAATATGACGGTATCAGCGGTCTGACCAGGCACGTAGCACTCTTGATGAGGTCCTGAGCCAGTATAGATTACATCGTTGATGACCCATGTGTAAGTGTATCCCGAAAGTACTGGGGAAGGTTGATACTGTATGCAGACTGTACCCGTATCTTCTATCTCTACAAAGCTACCATGAGGATAGGGACTGCCATTGACCAGTATATCATCTACGACTGGAAGCGAATCTGCGAGTATATAGACTGTGTCGCGTGGGACAGAGGTTGTCGGAGCGCATAAAGATAGATTGGCAGAACGCAGCTCTACCACGACGGTATTTATGCCTGGTCTATTGATAAGGGCGACATATTGAGGCCCTGTCACGCCGGAAATCTGCGTACCATTCAAGTACCATACATGGGTTATGGCGGGATTCGTGATTCCAGTATTTAGAGTATCGCGAGTAACGGCTCCACGCCAACATACCCGGCTGGTGTCATAAGCAAAGAATGGAGGCGAAGGCAAGGCAGGCAAACTACCTGGATCAAATCGGAATTCCTGAACATTGAGCACAAAAGGTCCTGTCGCAGAAGAATAGCCCTCTACTACGATAATCAGAGTATCTCCTGCGGCTAAACGCATACCACCTCGGTAGGGACTATATACAGCCGATGCACCCGATGCCGAAGGATCATGATAAATATCCAGTGCTGCTTGCCATATAGTATTGGAAGAGCCGCACCTACCACCATCTGTATAGAGCGTGCGTCCCGTGGGTCTATGAATAACATGGAGATACAAATCATTACCTGAGCCGAAGCTCGTAGAGTTGCAAGTGGAAACGCGGATGGAGTCTAAGCAAGCACGAAGAATGTACATGTAAAATACATCCGCTGAGGATTGATTACCCGGTCCTGTGTAGGTGTTCGTAAAGGGGGCGAGGTTGTTTCCATTCACGGTAGTGTCCGTTCTATTTGGGTCCCGAGGGGTAATGTCAAGGGGGTCTAAAATAGTATTACCCGTAGCCGTAGCGGTCAAAACCACGACGTTGGAGTACTCTGGGCTGCCAGAACATCCAGAAGGAGGTAGAGCCGCCAGTCTGATATAATAAGTCCCCGGAGCGGTCGGAGTGTAAGTGAAAGTTGGACCTGAGTAGGAAGCGATGACATTCCACCCACCAGAAGCGCTTGAATCCTGCCACTGCGCAGGGAGACTGACTGTGCCAGAAACCGTTATAGTGAAAGGGGTATTTGCAGGTTGGCTGGTAGTCGCCGCGGATATGCTTCCCACATTGAGAGAAGAAGGACATGTAGCTGTACCATTTGCAACATTAGAGGTATCATTCTGGAGACCTGGACAAGTCTGGTGATAGCGCGCCACCCGAGCTACGATACGAAAGTCATATGTTCCAGCCTGAGAAGGCGTATAAGTGATAGAGGAGGAAGAGTACGGCTGGAGGGTCGTCCATGGTCCTCCATTGATGGAGATTTGCCATTCTGCGGGGTGAGTAACAGTACCGCTGGCAGTAATAGTAAAAGCTTGAATGCCCGCTGTCACACTCGCAGGCGAAATGCTTATACTACCGGCACTGATTGAAGAAGGACAAGGAGGAACAGGCATTTCATCAGCTCCAATATCAGAAGCGCTTGGCGTACCCGTACCACGGGCTTCGCCATCTATGTCTATGTTTATATTCACTGGCGTGGTGATAACCGCTCCCCCACCTTCCAAGGGAAGCTCAGCTGCGGATAAAGGCAGATGCAGGTCCGTATTAGATAAAAACGGCAGAGCATTCGAAAGCTGGATGCTATTCTGCTCACGGCCACCACCCACAGCTGAACGCCAAGCTGTAAGAGTAGCATAGCGTGTAGTTCCGAGAGCCCCGACGAACGCATACCCAGACCCGTTAGCGTTGCTTACATAATATGCATTATTATCTAACTCCGCAAATACACTCCCACTACTCCCGCCATATGCAATGGCCACAGTGGTTCTATTAGCAGTGGGGGAGCCTGCGGGCGTCTGAGTGTTTTGAAAAATATTATTTCTCACATACACCCCACCGGTAATCCCGGAAGAGATAGCTAAACAGCTCGGTGTGGATGTAGTGGGAGGCGATGTAGTAGGGGGAACGCCGTACATATGAATAGAGTTGTGATACACGTATATTCCCGCATTTGCAGAACTTCCCCTCAATATAATCCCATAAGCATTCCATGTACCTGCTGGCGAACTCCAACCATCCGCCAAAATCCCAGCGATGAAGTTGTTGTATATGTAGATATTAGCTCCTGTCAAGTTACCGATATATACTCGGATTCCATTTGCATCCCATTCCCCCGTCCCTTGGTATTCTATGGTATGAATCCAATTTCTGGCAATATGGGTATTTACACAAGGTTCAGCCGTAGGAGAAGTACTGGCACCAGGCGCTGCTCCTAACAAGATACCAGTAAAGCCGTAATAGGTATCACTTTGGGCATTGAATATCGTATCCCTCTCTATGGTCAGTCCATCCTGATGAGCTGCTACAATGCCGGATCTATAGTCACCTCCCCCACCCCAGCTGCGCACGAGGTTCGGATGACCTATTTTACATCTACGGATAGCGTTGTTTACATCTCTATTAGTGGCGGAAGCCCCATACAGAATGATACCTTCCTGAACCCGATATACCCAGCAGCCCTCTATGATATTGTTATTGTTGCCTCCCGTGGGGGCTGCGCCTGGGAATGTACTCGCTCCACCGAGATAAACCCCCACCCGAGTAAGGTCTTTACTTCCTCCATCTACCTCTATGTTTTGAATCCTGATATTCTGGCAAGGATTAGAAGCGGTAGGAATGAGCCCTATCACACCCAATCCAGTAGCTGCGGTTCCAACCTTGAAACGGATGAGTCGATTGGGCCCTCCATCTACGATGAAGTTTCTGATCCCATTCAACCTCAGCACAAACCGTTCTGAAGGTGTCGGGGATGGATCCAACGATATCTCAGCTATGGTGGTCCTGTCAGAAGCCACGGTTAGGGTCACGGTGTGATTATTCATCCCCGGGTAAGGATTCACTATCAGTGGCGAAGTATAACTACCCTCCCCTGTGTAGTTGGAAAGTATCTCAAAAACAACGTTTCCACTAATCCCTTGGCTGTTGAGCGCAGCGATGGCGTCCGTAACGGTAGGATAGTTTCCCCCAGGACCGATAGTATAAGTCCCATTCAGCTGAGCCCACACCAAGGAGCAGCCCAAGAGAGCGAGATATCCGTGCTTTTTCATACGCGATACAAGTTTAGCAAATAGTCCTCATATTTCGGGGACTTCTATCCATGCGAAATTTTTCTTTCCCCTCTGTAAGAGCCAGTACCGATTACGAAGAGGCTTAACGCCAAACAACGGTTGGTTTTCATCGGTAATCCGCTGACGGTTTATGGAAAGTCCTCCTTGCTGGAGAAGCTGTCGGGCTTCGGATTTGGAACGAAAGAAGCCTACCTGGACTAACGCCTCTATTATGGTCTTTGAGTTTTCTCTCTCAGGCAGGCGAAAAAGAGGCATTTCAGCTATCACGGCTTCAAAGACTCCATCAGGCAAAGCCTCAATCTCTCCTAAGTCCGCCGCTCCAAATACAATCTCAGAGACCATCTGCACTGTGTGGGCTATGGGTTCGCCGTGGATGCGCGCTGTCATCTCGTATGCCAAGGCCCGCTGAGCCTTTCGCTGCTCGGGCTGCCGAAAATGGTCTGCAAGCAAAGCCTCTACTTCCTCCCATGGCTTCCAACTAAACACTCCAAGGAGTCGGGGCATGTCTGCATCTGCTTGATTGAGCCAGAACTGATAAAACTTATACGGGGAAGTCTTCTCAGGAGCTAACCAGACATTTTCACCGCTCTCGCTTTTGCCGAATTTTGTCCCATCTGAGCGGGTCAAAAGCGGACATGTCATCCCATACACCTCCTCTCCAGTGAGCTTTCTAATAAGTTCTATGCCTGTGGTGATATTGCCCCACTGGTCACTGCCTCCGATTTGAAGCCGACAATTGCGCTCTCTGAAGAGATGCCAAAAATCATACGCCTGTAAGAGAGGATACGCAAACTCGGTAAAGGAGATGCCGCTCTCCAAACGGGAATGGACCGTTTCCTTAGCTAAAAGGTAGCTGACCGTGATATGCTTGCCCACATCCCGGAGAAAATCTATCAAGCTAAATCCTCCCAACCAGTCGTAGTTATTCACCACAGTGAGAGGAAAAGGGAGCAGCTTTTGTACTTGCTGGATGAGCTTTTGGGCATTAATCTGGATGGTCTCTATCGGCAGAAGGGGACGCTCTGATTTTTTGCCTGAAGGGTCCCCGATGCAAGCCGTAGCTCCGCCAATCACCACTATCGGATGAATACCCATCTGAGCTAAATGATAAAGAAGCTGTATGGGCGCCAAATGCCCTATGTGTAGCGAGTCGGCTGTGGGGTCTATGCCTACATATGCCGCTTTGATGTCCTCTGGTGTGGTGGGCAGGGGAGTAAAGTCTTGAATCAGGTTCCGCCTAATGAGGTGGTCTATCCATGTCATACAGCGAAGTTAGAGGAGGGCGGCGCATTCTAAGCTCGGCGCGCTCGCACATGCCAGAAAGGCATCCGCTCCGAAAATACAATCTCAACAAAACCCGCTTTTCTAAGCATCTCTTCTATTTCCCCTCGAGTGAAGCGCTTTTCTAAGGAAGTTCCAAATCGGTCCAGCGCATCGTTTCGCATAATATAGAAGCTTTTATCCACATAGTAGGACAACGGTAGTTTCTCATACACAGCCAAGCCCATCCACCTAAGAGCTCGGGCCAAAAAAACCAACGGCAAATAAACACTCCATGCTAAAATCTCAGCCGCAATCCTGCGAAAAGTTATAGACCGGTGAGAAATGAAGCGACGCAAAGCGTCTACTACACGAAAAAGCATTCGATACGCCCAGCTCCTATTGTCCAAGGCATAGTACAGATACAGAAGCACATATCCGCCCTTCTTCACTTTTCGGTATAACTGCGCAAGAGCTCCCTCTGTGTCAGGGATGTGGTGCAGAACTCCCAGAGAAATAGCCAGATCAAAACTCTCGTCTGGAAATGGTATATTATGCAGAGAGGCGCAGGTAAGTCGCACATTAGACACTCCGGTAAGGAGAGTCTTAGCCGCCGATAAAGCCTCAAATGAAGCGTCTATGGCCTCTATCCATTTGACTCGGGAAGCCATGTAGAGACTAAAACGCCCGCTTCCACATCCAGCATCCAGCACCACCCAGTCCGCTCGCCAGATATCCTTCATGATATCAAAGTACTCCTCTCCCAGCTTCTCTATTTCGTTTGAAGAGAAACTATGAAAAGCCTGCCACTCTTTACCGAAGCTTTTTACGACATCTTCAGATGCCCCATGCACTGGGAATACTGCTATCCCATTTATCACCTGAGCAGGTTGGCTCTCATACGACAAAGGCTCCATTATGCCAAAGTAAGCACCTTCTGAAAAGTACGCTGAATACAGCTTTTTATTGATTTTTGGAGCAAATGCAAATCGGTAGCTCTCTCACTCAGGCACTAGCCGTTTTGGAGAAATACATAGCTCAGAAAGGCTTGCGCCGTACCGAAGAGCGATACGAGATTCTCCGGGCTATCTACGAGGAGCTTACACACTTTGACGCCGACACACTGCACCGACACCTTTCCGAAAAAGGCAGTCGCGTCAGCCGTGCCACTGTGTATAACACCTTAGAGCTACTATTGGAATGCGGTCTGGTGAGACGATACACCTTCGGAGAAGGTAGAACCTTATATGAGCGAAGCCTTGGACGGCGCCAGCATGACCACTTGATTTGTATAGAATGTGGGCATATAGAGGAATTCTGTGATCCTCAGCTCGGAGCTGTAATACAAGGCGTAGGCATGCTTTTCAATATGCAACCTATTCGGCATGAACTCGTTATCTATGCAGAATGCACGCGCTCCATTTGCCCTAATCGTAAAGAATCCGCTACCTTTGCCAAAAATGAGCTTCAACCCTGACCTGCATATGACTTACACACAAGAAACCCAAGGTAAAGCCATCGTATTCCGATTGGAAGGTAGCCTGATGGGAGACTCCACTCAACAGCAGTTCAAGGAGGCTATTTTGAGCCGATTAGATGCTGGCCAAAAGCACTTCATCTTAGATTTATCAGCGGTCAGAAATGTAAATAGTTCCGGATTAGGGTCTCTCATCACGCTTTTTTCACGAACGCGCTCCGCAGGCGGGGAATTCATCTTAGCTTCTGTCCCAGCAAATGTTCGTAATCTCCTCCATATCACCCGATTAGATACAGTCTTCCCCATTCGGGACACTCTACAAGAGGCTCTACAATCTATCCAGTGAGACTCTCGCGTGCAGATGTCGTTTTAGGACTCCAATGGGGCGATGAAGGGAAAGGCAAAATCGTAGATGCCCTCGCAGCCCACTATCCAGTCGTAGCCCGTTTCCAGGGCGGACCAAATGCTGGTCACACTCTCTATATCAATGGGCAGAAGGTTGTCCTTCATCAAGTGCCCTCAGGTATATTCCACGAAGGGGTATATTGCTTTATCGGTGACGGGGTCGTTTTAGACCCCGAAGTGCTTCTGACGGAGGTACGCGGGCTGCAAGCATTAGGACTTTCACCGACGGAGAAGTTAGTAATCGGAAAAGGCGCCCATTTGATCTTACCTGTACATCGGTGGTTAGAGACTGTCTCCGCTGAGGGAGAAAAAATCGGTACCACGCGACGCGGTATCGGTCCTGCTTACGCAGATAGGTATGCTCGTCGGGGCATTCCCATAGAATGGATAGATGCCTCTGATTTTTCAGAGAGGGTATATGCCCTACATGAATATCACACGAAACGTTTCCCCCATGCCCCCCCGCCTGAAATATCAGCGGGATTCTGGGAAGGAATAGAGCTTCTACGGCGCCTGCCCCGAGTATCCACATCGGAATGGCTGCCGCAGTTTGAGTCGCTTCTCGCTGAGGGCTCACAAGGAACGATGCTGGATATTTACGCCGGCACCTATCCATATGTAACCTCCTCTCATACGACTATCGCAGGAGTACTGGCAGGACTGAGCATTCCTCCCCAGGTTATCGGAGAAGTATTTGGCGTTACCAAAGCCTATGCCACGCGCGTGGGAGAAGGCCCTTTCCCCACAGAAGTCTTCGGCGAAGAGGCACAGTGGTTACAACTGCGCGGCAACGAACGCGGCTCTACCACAGGAAGGCTACGCCGCTGCGGCTGGTTAGACTTAGTAGCCCTCCGATATGCTGTCCAAATAAATGGCGTCACCCGTCTGACCCTCACCAAAGCTGACGTTCTATGTGGGCTCCCTACCGTCAAAGTGCGCGTAGGAGGCTCCGACACCGCTCCTCAGTATGAAACTCTGCAGGGCTGGCAGAGCTTAGAGGAAGAAAGCTTTCACGATTTTGTAAAGTTTGTAGAAAACTTCCTAAATGTGCCGGTTTGGGGTATTTCCACAGGACCGTCCAGAGAGGACTGGTATGTGCGAACCCCTTCTCATGGTACCCACGTCTCCTGAACCAAATCACCTCCATCTCCACTGTATTCCCAAACAAGCTGATTATCAGTGAGCTGGATAATTTCTCTATTCATGAAAAAACTCTGACCCTCCACAACGATAAAGCGCTCCCCATTGGAAAAGCGCCACCGAGCCGAAAGTGAAGGCGGATCTTCTGGCGAATTTTGCTCACAAGGATTGGGATTTTGAAGCGAGGCATTACCATCCGAAGAGAAAGTCCAGCGATCATCCGCCCGGCAAGGAGGTATCGGTTGGCTACTCCCCCGAAAACTAAGAGTCTGCAATCGCCACGTACGGCTACTGCCGCCTGTAAGGCGTTGGGTCATGGTAGATGAAGAGCCACTCGGGTCCGGGTTATCAGGTTGGCACGCCCAGAAAAAGATAAGCACGCTCACGCCTCCTATCCAACGCATACTTGACAAATGTAGCAAAAACAAACATCGTCCGAGAAAACCAGCGCATGGCTTAGAAACCCTTTTAGGAGACGGGCTCTCAGGCATATCCGGCCCCCCTCATAGCTAATCTCTTCATTAGCCACTCTCAGTTTCACGCAAACTCTCTCTACTGAGCGGACTGAGAGCCTTTGAGGATTTGCTGTATTAGCTCATCTGGGGACTTGCCCAGATTTTGAAGAGAGAGTCGGGCATCTTTTGCCAGTTCATGGTCTGGATAGTATTGGAGAAAATCTTCGTACCGTTCGCGGGCTCGGGTCGTATCGTTAAGCATCGTCTCATATAAAAACGCCTCATAGAATAGCGCCTTAGGCGCCAAAGGAGACTTCTGGCGAAAGCGCTGATCCACCTGACGAAGGAGCTCCACAGCTTTTTGAGCATCTCCAAAATATGTCCCATAAATCTCCGCCGACTCTATTAGGAACCTGGGAACGGCAGGGTGATTAGGGTACTTCCTGATAAACGCTTCTTCTTTACGCACAAGTTCTAAGGCGGTGGTCATAAAGACGGAGCTCTGCGCACCGTGAGAATTCAAAAGAGTTCGCAATCTCTTTTGCACCTCATCAATCTCATCTAACTCTGGCAAACGGGGGGAGCAGGCCAGCACAAGAAAAATTGCCTTACCTGCAAGCCTCAGCCACCTCTGAAAGAGGTACAGTTTTTTGGACATGGTGAGCAAGGTATTTGACCAGAACGGTTTCAGTACTTTCTTCCTGAGCGCCGACAATGGCGACGATTGGCCAGCCCCGACGCTGAGCATATTCTATCTGTTTGCTGAGCTTTTTCGGCGCAGGAAAAGCAAAGCCCGAAAGCCCCGCTCTATGTAAAACTTGTACAACCCTCTGAACATACGCTGGCGATGCATCTATCCAGGCGACGAGAATGGGAGCGCTGGTTTCACCAGACAAGTGACGAGGTTCAAGAAGAGTAAGTATACGTTCTATACCAAACGATAGCCCCATCGCAGGCAAATCCGGTCCCCCAAAGTCGGAAACTAAGCTTGCATAAGCTCCACCAGCCGCAATGCTACCTACTCCGCTGTTAGGCACCCGAATTTCGTATATGTAGCCCGTGTAATACTCTAATCCACGAGCGAGTGTAGAGTCCCATCGGATAGCGAGAGTATCGTCAGACATTCCGCTAATCAAGCTATGAAGAGCTTCTACATCCTCCCTGAGAGCGGGCACATTCTGAAGTTCAGCTCGGAGCTGGGGAGAAAAGCCCTCTTCGGGATTGAGCCATGTAGGTAGGATATATCCCTCTTCTTTGAAGGAAGCGACCACTGGCGCCCAGCCGATTTTGTCCACTTTGTCTAAGCGTCCGCAGAAAGCGGAAAAATGTTCGGCATGCCATCCCACCTCCTGAGCAGCATGCTCCAGAAGTTTCCGATGATTGAGATGAAGCACCGCGCCATGGATGCCCAGAGCTTGAAGCCCTCGCCGTGCAATATCTATTATCTCTGAAAGGGGTATGATGCCCTCCGCACCAATGATATCTACATCACACTGATAAAACTCCCGAAATCGGCCGCGCTGAGGGCGATCAGCGCGCCAAACAGGTTGAATCTGATAGCGTTTAAAGGGGAATACCAGCTCTCCGGCATGCTGCGCCACCCACCGAGCCATTGGTACCGTGAGGTCGTAACGCAGAGCCTTCTCGGCAATGTACGGAAGGAGAGAAGAAGAGGTAGACTTAGCGGGCTCTGGAACATCTGCGAGAAAGTCGCCTGAGTTGAGGATGCGGAAAAGGAGTTTATCACCTTCTTCACCGTACTTTCCAGTCAATACAGACAAGAGCTCAACCGCGGGCGTTTCCAGAGGCTCGTAGCCATACTGCTCAAAAATCTCAGAGAGCACACGAAATGCCCATCGCCGAGTACGCACTTCCGCTGGACCGAAATCCCTAAAGCCCGACGGAAGCGCCGGGCGAACTTTCTCAGCCCTCGGCGCTTTTGGCAAGGGACTCCGCTTTCGCCGCCTCTATCCCCTCCCGAATAGCCGCAGTAATCACCCCTGTGATCAACTCTATGGACTTTGTAGAGTCGTCATTCGCAGGAATAGGGAAGGAAACCTTTGTGGGGTCGGCGTTTGTATCTACCATAGCAAAGGTGGGAATGTTGAGGCGATTAGCTTCGGCGACGGCGATCTCCTCTTCTACAATATCTACAATATAGACCCCAGCTGGGGGGAAGTGCGGCATACGAGCGATGCCCCCTAAAAAGCGTTCGAGTTTTTCTTTTTCTCGTAGCTTGAGGAGCCGTTCTCTTTTTGAGATTTTTTCAAAGGTTCCATCTCGCATCATGCGTTCAATCGCCTCCATCTTCATGATAGAGCGTCGGATGGTTTTGTAGTTAGTGAGCATTCCCCCCAACCACCGCTCTGTAACGTACGGCATACCTACCGACTCAGCCATTTCCTTGAGGATTTCTCGCGCTTGTTTTTTGGTACCCACATAGAGGATAGCTCGACCTTGTCGGGCAATTTCACGAGCGGCTTTGGCGGCATCTTCTAAGAGGCGCTGAGACTTGAGAATGTCTATGAGATGTATTTTGTCTTTCTCCATGAAGATGTAGGGGCGCATGCGAGGATTCCATCGGCTACGCACATGCCCCAAATGAACGCGTGCTTCTAAAAGCTGTTCTACAGTAGGGATATACATATTATCGTTTGGAAAACTGGAAGCTTTTTCTGGCTTTCTTGTGTCCGTAGTGTTTGCGTTCTACTTGACGAGAGTCTACGGTGAGGAGTCCCGCCTTCCTTAGAAAGGCTCTACGGCTATCGTTTTCGCGCAGGAGAGCTCGGGCGATTGCTAAACGCAGGGCTTCAGCTTGTCCCTTCACCCCGCCCCCATCCGCATAAACGATAATATCATACTTCTGAGGCTCCAAACCCAAGACTTCAAAAGGACGCAGTATCTCCAACTGGTAGATTTCTGAGCTGAAGTATTCTTTCCACGGCCGGCGATTGACGAGAAATGTGCCATTGCCCGGACGGAGATACAATCGAACGACGGAAGTTTTCCGTCGCCCTACTGCATGAATGTATGTATGCAGAGTAGCGTTCATAAAGAAAGGGTTATCGGTTTAGGTTGCTGAGCGGCATGGGGATGCGTGCTCCCCTCGTAAATGAAAAGGTTGCGCAGCATGCGGTCTTGCAGGCGATTCTTAGGGAGCATGCCCTTGACTGCATGGCGAATCACTGCTTCGGCTGATAGACGGTAGATAGGTACATGGCGCTGCCCTCCTGGATATCCCGTATGCCGAATATAGGTTTTTTGCGCAGGCTTACTCCCTGTGAGGACCACTTTGTCAGCATTTATTACGACCACGGCTGCACCGAGATTCCACTGAGGTGCGAAGTAGGTCAGATGCTTGCCTCTAAGCAAACGAGCGATAGCACTTGCAAGCCGCCCCAAGGGCACACCCGTGGCATCTACCAGCACCCATTCCCTGACGCGTCCCTTGGGTACTACCATGGGCGTCCGATATAACGGTAGGTTTTTCACAGCGGCGGCAAATGTACAAACTTCTCTTCATATCTACCTTTGCTCTATGCAAGCCTATACCAAAGACGAAATCCTACAGCGTCTGACCTTCTTCCCTGAATGGAGTTTTCAGCAAAATGCCTTAGTTAGACAATATGAGTTTGAAGATTTCCTGGAAGCTTGGGCTTTCTTGACACGAGTCGCGCTATTGGCAGAGCGGCACAATCACCATCCAGAAATCTGGAATGTGTATAACAAGGTTCGTCTGAGCTGGAATACCCATGAAGCTGGCGGCGTTACAGAAAAGGACTTTACCTTGATTGAAGAGGTAGACCGTGCCTATGGCTCCATTCATCGTAAAAGTCCGAAATGAGTCGGGCTTGCCCCTGCCAGAATATGCCACACCAGGAGCCTCCGGATTAGACATTCGAGCCGCGATCAAAGCGCCTATTGTCCTCGCTCCAGGAGAGTGGCGCGCCATTCCTACGGGGCTCTACATAGAACTGCCAGAAGGGTATGAAGCGCAAGTACGGCCTCGGAGTGGCTTGGCCCTGCGCCACGGCATCACCCTGCTGAATAGCCCCGGTACCGTAGATGCTGACTACCGCGGTGAAATCCAAGTTATCTTAATCAATCTTGGGCGAGAAGCCTTCCGTGTGGAACCAGGCATGCGGATTGCTCAGCTTGTTATCACACCCGTAGTTCGTATCACATGGGAATTGGTGGAGGAGCTTACCGACACTTCGCGCAGTGATGGTGGATTTGGACACACAGGTACCCAATGAGGTTCCTACCGCATGGTCTTCAAGCCATTCTCCGCTTTTATCCCTTTCAACTGCCCCTATATCAGTTTCGTAGACATTTATTCCTTTCGCTTCTATGGGTGATACTTTGGCTAATAGCCCTCGGACAGATTGGACGCTCTTTTGGTGTATCAGACATATTTTACACGCCGGCCACCGGGTTATATCCCACCTTTGCTTCTACTTTTGCTTGGGGGATAGCCTATGGTATATTTGTAATCGCCTATCATCTCACGACTTATCTCTTGGACGGACATCATGCAGGCTTTCTCTTGCGGGAAAAACACCCTTTCCTCCTATATGCTATAAATAATAGCCTCCTTCCCCTCAGTTTTTGGTTATTTTACCTCCACATCTACACTCAGCAGCATCACCAAGACCCCAACTTTGGTGCCCAAATATTGGGTCATGCGACTGGAACTTTGGGAATCACTACCGCCCTTCTTATCGGACTGGATAAATTTTCTGGCGATATTTTTCAGCTGAGACGATTAGGGCTTCTCCCCCCACAGAGGGTATATATGGATGTAACAAAAGCCCGAGCCACTGCGGCTGAAACCCACTATTACCTCACCTTACACCGAGGCATACAAAGCAGCGCAGATTATATCCTTACGGACAAAAAAGCGCTAACGAAACTTCTGCTTCGGCATCATCGCAATGCCTTCATGGTAGAAATTGGTCTGATTGTACTTATCAGCATTTGGGGATACATACAGACGCTCTCGGGCGTATATCTGCCAGCCGCAGCAGCCTTTCTTATTTTTTGGGCTATTCTGTATATGCTTTTAGGAGCTGTGAGCTTCTGGATAAGGAAATGGGGAGGATGGGCACTCCTCGCCTTGGGCGGCGTACTGGTTCTACTCATTTATCAAGGGAGCTTATGGGAAAGCTATTCTGCCTACGGACTTCGCTACACCGCCTCCCCTATGGACACCGTCCGAAGCCCATCAGAGGACTCTCTGGACCTTATAACCTGCTTGGAGGCTTGGCATAAAAAACAAGGGAGTAAAGCCCCACTGGTATGGGTACAAGTTTCTGGAGGTGGCTGGCGTTCTGCTTTTTGGACACTTGTCAATCTTCAATACTTAGATAGTTTGTCTAAAGGGCTGCTGTGGCAGCGGTGCTTTGCTATTTCTGGGGCTTCTGGCGGCTTAATCGGCGCTGCTACTTGGAGAGAGTTAGGGCTATTCTATCCCAAACGGCGCTTTGACCTATCTGAGGCGTATTTCCTCACTCAAGATGCCCTAAATCCCATCCTCTCTACTGCTGTTACGAGTTTTTTCAGTCCAACCTCACGCTTTCAAGATAGAATAAGCCGTGAGAAGCACCCAATGACCAGAGAATATGCATTTGAACAGGCATTGATACGAAACAGCCGAGCTTTTGGTGAAAGGCGGGTCGGAGATTACAAGGGGTTTGAGCAGCGAAGCCAATGCCCTCTGTTGTTTATTACGCCAGTACTCATCCCTACGGGCAGACAGCTGCTGATTAGCAGTCAGTCATGCGGCATCCTTCTGCGCCAAGGATACATTCAAGAGCTGCGTCAGCTGACCCCAGACGCTGACCATCTAAGGCTTACCACAGCCCTCCGAATGAATGCCTCTTTCCCTTTCATTCTCCCCCCCGTGCGGCTTCCCACAGCCCAGAAGTTAGAAGCTGTGGATGCAGGAGCTATGGACAACTTCGGCGAGATTATTGCACTGCGCTTCCTATGGAACTTGCGGGCCGCCATAGCCAAATATGCCTCCCGAGTGATACTAATAGAAATCCGAGATTTACCCCCAGAAGCTCCTACTGAACTTCAAGAACGCTCCTCAGCGCTGCAGGATTTTATACGGCGTTTGGGGGGATTTTATACATCATTCACAGGAGCAAGGCAAATCTTATCTCGCCTCTCCTATGAAGTACTGGGGGCTAATTTTCCCATCCCTGTGGAAAAATATACACTGGCTTGCCGTCCCAGAAGCGGTCGCATTCCTCCGTTGGGATTTACTTTACATCCCACTGATCAAGCTGTGATGCTTAATACGCTCACAGATAGTGTGCATATCGGACAGTTAGAGCGCATTATTCAAGCTATGAAGTGAGTAACTTTGCTTGGTGCGATATATCCTTTTCCTTTTTTCTGCGAGTGTGATTGTCAGTTGCAGCTCCCCCTCCTCTACTTCGGCTGCTTCCCAAAGTATGACGACAGAAAAATCGCTGACTATCCCGGTAGAGCAGTTAGCCTTACCTTACTGTCCTGAATGTGAGATGAGGTTTAGTCAGTTTCCCGTAGCAGATACTTTGACATATGACAAAAAGATATATGGCTTCTGTAGTGAAGGCTGTAAAAAAGCCTTCTCTAAGCGAATGGGCATTTAAGCTTCTGCTAAGCTTCACGGTAGGTGCGTTGATAGCAGGATGTAGTCAGACCTCCGAAGAGTCTCAGGCTTCCTCCTCTCAAGATACGCTTTATGCGATACCTTGGGAGGAGGTTCAAGTGTATATGAAAGCGGCTCCCTCTCCTGTACAGGTTGCTGTATGGCTTAAGCAAGAAAAAGTGCCTTTTGTTAGAGAGCCTTTACATGACCCTACTTTGGCTGCGAGATACGGGGGCATTCAGGGGGCTGCTAATCTCGGCATTTATTTGACAGACATGGCTTATGCTTATGCTACGCAGCACTATCAGGAAGCGTATGAGTATCTCTCTTCCGTCAATCGGTTAGCGGCCAGATACGGAATAGATGATATCCTATCCATAGACCGAATACGGGCTTTAGACAAGCTGCAGGATAGCCCTGACAGCGCCCAGAAACTTCTCTCAAAATACTATGGGGAAATGCAGCAGCGATTAGAAGAGACTGGCCAGCAGGTAATGCTTAGGCACATGATACTTGGTGGCTGGATAGAGAGCCTGCATATAACCCTTATTCTGATAGAAAAGGAACCGCATAAGCAGCAGCTCACGGAGATGATTTCCCTCCAAAAAAATCTGCTCCCTTTACTTATCAAGCTGTATGCGGTGGACTCCACGAAAGCCCCTTCTTCCCAGCGTATTGTGAAGTATTTGCTCAATATCCAGCAGTCTTTGGACAAAACAGTCCCAGAAACTACTCAAAAGCAGCCCCTAACGAAAGTAGACAAGGGACTAATACAAATGCGCTTTGACGCTATGACTAAAATCTCTCCTGAACAGGTGCAACTCATAAAACAACCTCTCAGCGAACTCCGTCAACACATGGTAAAAATATGAGTACCGCCCTGCGTCCCATTTTCTGGCTAATAGTTGCCTCCACATTACACTTAGCCGCGCAAACTCCCTGTAAGCAGCTCATCCCAGCCTGCCGAGATGCGTATATGGAAAACTTCAGCTGGGATGGACGATACTGGCGAGCAGAACTATACGGCGGTGAGACCTCCGAAATATATTACACCTTTTTCAGAGGCATTCGCTACCGACTCATCCCTTGTGGAAGCTCCTCTACCAAAAACACCCCCCACATCCGCATCTACAATGCTAACAGAACTCTCTTGTTAGACACCCGCCAACAGGGGGATAGAGCCTACTGGGATTTAGAACTCAGTACGACTCAGCTCCTACTCATAGAACTGTATTATCCTAATGGGGATGGTTGTGCGGCTCTCCTAATAGGCCACCGTGCCCCTATGGAAGCCTCCACACGATAATAAGGGCTACCTTTGCAGAGTGATCGTCTGGTGGATAGCTACAGCTTTTATCGGTGGGATTTTTGCTCTGCTCATACCCTCAAGATGGACATGGCGCATAGCTTCTCTGACCATAGCAGGCGTAGGCGCATGGCTCGCTGGTGAGTATGCTCTGCATGCGCCTCTGGAGGTGACCCACGGATTGAGCACTTTACAATTTCGTGTGCCATGGTGGGGATTTCTCAGCCCGCAGGGTTGGGTTGGACGCTACAATATACAGCTCTTTTTTGCCGCTGATGGTGCCGCATTCCTTTTGGGGAGTTTAGTCAGCTTGGTTTTTCTAATACTTAGCTTTTGGAATGGCTGGTCTTTCTCTCAGCCCCGATTACAAATCTCTGCATTTCTAATCCTGCAAGGCTTCGTCCTCTGGACGATATTTGCCTATGATCTGATAGCTTTCTATGTGGGATTTGAGGCTGTGCTTTTACCGATGTACTACCTCATTTTGACCCTTAGTCCGAGTGGGGATGGTACCCGAAAAGCCGCTATGGAGTTTCTCCTATACACCCTCTTAGGGTCAGTACCCATGCTGGGGGGTATTTTGTATGGAGCTTCGGAAATCAATCGGCTTTATGGGGTTTCTTTTACGACCAGTTATTACGACTGGCTCAAATACCCTCTGCCCGAAAATGTACAACTGGGCGTATATCTGACCTTTGTTTTGGCCTTTTGGGTAAAGTTGGGTCTTTTCCCTCTACATGGTTGGGTGCTAAGTCTATACAAACAGGCCCCTCTTTCCCTGGTAGTCATTTCCTCCGCCCTGCTGACAAAACTCGGAGGGCTTGCCTGGCTGCGCTGGGCTCCGGCTTTTCCTCAAGCCCACTTTTCAATCAGTCCATACGCAGGGGCTTTGGCGGTCGTATCTCTCTTAGGGGCTGGACTGGCTGCTTATTTCCAAAAAAGTCTGAGAAGCTGGCTTGCTATGGGAACAGTCTCCCACTTAAGTATGGTAGCATTAGGCATAGCGGCGACATCGCCTGCGGCCGCAAGTGGTGCTGCATGGATGATGATTAGCCATGGAATGATAGCAGCCGCTCATCTCCTACTTGTGAATAGCCTTCTGGAAAGGCTGCAAAGTGATGAGATTGACGCCGCAGGCGGCATCGCCCGTTCCATGCCACAGCTCGCTGCGCTTTGGGTACTCGTGGCTCTCGCTTCAGTCGGGCTGCCCGGACTTATTCAGTTTCCAGCTGAGCTTCTTATATTGACAGGGACTTACACTTCCTACACTCTCAGAAGAGGAATTTTCATCGCTGCACTGCTTGGGGTATTAGTCTCCGCAGCTTATACGCTACCTGTTATTAGACGGGTGCTTTTTGGTTCTGAGAGACGCTCTTTCACAGACCTGTCGTCTTCGGAAACCGCCCCACTTTGGATAATCGGGGTTTTGATTGTGATTTTGGGTTTCGCTACCGGCCCCTTTTTGGTGGAGATACAGCGAACGGTGGGGCCGCTCATGCGGGCGATTCTTTTTCAGAGTTTAGGGATTCAGTAAAAGAAACGATCACAGGCTCTGCTAATATCACCAACTAAAAGCTTCATCGCCACACTTTTTTGAACAAGGCGTTATGGCACCTCAGAGATGCGTACTTTTGTTTTCGGATGTATGGACTTAGAAAAAGCGCTCAATCAGCAAGGATTTTTACTGGCTCGCTTAGATGACCTAATCAGCTGGGCGCGAGTTGGGTCGCTCTGGCCCATGCCTATGGGGCTTGCTTGCTGTGCGATTGAGATGATGGGGGCTGCTGGCCCGAAATATGATATTGCTCGGTTTGGCATGGAGCGATTCTCTTTCTCACCGCGACAGGCGGATGTGATGATCGTAGCGGGCTGGTGTACCTACAAAATGGCCCATGCTATCAAACGCATCTGGGATCAAATGACTGAACCCAAATGGTGCATAGCTATGGGGGCCTGTGCCTCTACAGGTGGAATGCACCGCGTATATGGGGTCGTTCAAGGGGTGGATCAGTTTTTGCCCGTAGATGTCTACGTGCCAGGATGTCCTCCGCGTCCGGAGGTTTTATTGCACGCATTGATAGAACTCCAGAAAAAAATCCAGAAAGAACACTCGCCAATTCGGGACCGCCTGCACTCTGCATCGGAGAGCAGAGTAGGTTAGATATCCACCGCCTCAAGGCTTTCTGTAAGAGACCTTAGTCCTCACCTCACTGCTCTGGAAGGCAAAGGATGGAGATTAGGACATTTTTCTGAGAAGTCACAGCCTCAAACTTATCTCTGGAGTGCGTAGTGTACTGCAAGTTACTTTCTTTTGGCCGTAGATTGGGTTTTTTACCTTTGCAGCCATGCGATACCTACTAATCGTGGGGGCTGTATGGGCTCAGTGGGTGGAAATCTACCGAGACACATTTGGGACGCCTTTTATTTTTGGGAAAAGGGATGTGGATTGTGCATATGGTTTAGCGTGGGCTCATTCTGAGGATGACTTTGGGCGAATCCAGTACCTCATAGCCCTCTCCAAAGGCCGCCTCGGACGCTTGATAGGAAAATCGGGGGCTGCGATGGACTACTTCGGGTACTTCACGGGGGCTGCACGCCTGGCTAAGCTCCAATACGATAGCCTCTCCCCTCAAGTGCGAGCCGTGATGGAAAGCTACGCCGCAGGATTAAATGACTTTGCTCGCCAGTATCCGAAAGCTGTGTTGGATAAAAAACTATTTCCCGTTACGGGCGAGGATATACTACGAGGCTATATAATCGTGCTATCCGGCATGGTTGGCGCAGGTCAAGCTCTTCAGGCTACTATGGCAGGTCAGCCAGAGAAGTACGAGTTCAGAGTAGCAGGCTCTAACGCCATAGCGGTCAGCTCCCGAAAAACGGCAGATGGAGAAACCTACCTCCTCATAAATCCCCATGTACCAATAGAGGGAGTAATGCGCTGGTACGAAGCCTTTCTCCACAGTGAGGAAGGCTGGCATGTTTTAGGAGGATTTTTTCCCTGTACGATAGCCCCGGGATTAGGTACGACGCCAACAGCTGGATGGGCACTTACCTTCAACTGGCCTGACTTTGTGGATATTTACCAGCTGCGCCTCCATCCGAAAAATAAACGCCTGTACGCCATAGACGGTCGCTGGGATACACTCCGAGAAGAAACGGTTCGCTTACACATCCGTCTCATGAGAAATCCCCAAAGCTTCACTCGGGGCTGGCCTATCATGAATCCGCCTCGGCTGCGAGGCCCTGTCTTATCAATCCGAAAGACAATAGAGTATAGTGCCTTTGGTCCCGTGGTACGCACTAAGAAAGGGGTATTCGCTCTCCGATTTCCAGCTGAGAGGATGTACAAAGCCCCCCAGCAGTGGTATGAAATGAGTCGCTCTCGTAGCTTCTCAGAGTTTAGAGCTGCGTTGAGGCATCAGGGCATCCCCCACTTCAATGTGGTTTATGCGGATCGCTCCGATACCATATATTATCTCTTCAACGCCACGCTTCCTGAACGGCATCCTGCATACAACTGGCAGGGTATTTTGCCCGGTGATACATCCGCTACTTTATGGAAACGCTACCTCACGATAGATGAGCTCCCGCAGGTATTAGCTCCGAAGTGTGGTTATGTTTTTAGTGTAAATAATAGCCCCTTCGCTGTAAGCTGCCCAGAAGAAGCGCCCAAAGAAAGTCATTTCCCACCCCAACACGCCTGGTACTGGAATCGTCATAATAATCGCGAGCGCCGAATGTACCAGCTCATGGAATCCAAAGACCGCATCTCATGGGCTGACTTTCACTCTATAAAGTATGACCGACAGTATCCAGTAGATGGTCCTATACGAAGCCTATGGTCTGCTTTCGCCTCTCTGCCAGATACTCAATCCAGTTTGCTACGGGAGGCGCTTGAAGTTATTAGAAATTGGGATTTCACAGGGCTGAGCTATAGCCGAGCTGCTACGCTCCTTGTGTTAGCCAGTACTTATGCCTTCAAAAAGGCGGGGCTTCCTGGTTATAACTGGCTGGAAGAAGGCAAGATGCGCCTATCTCACGATTTATTGTGGGAGTCTCTGGGATATGCCACGCGGGAGCTTTACCGCTTTTATCGTCAGGTAGCGCCGCCTCTCTCCGAAGTACAAGCAATAGAAGTGAGACAACGGCGATATCCGTTAGATGGGCTGCCGGAGCAGCTCGCCCCCACTTATGCCGAATGGGACCATAAAAAAGGTTTTCTTAGAGTCGTGGCTGGTGATACTTACATTCAGTTTGTGCGGTTCAATCGTGCCTCAGAATATCCTCATATAGAGACCGTCCTGCCCCTCGGTGTATCAGGCGACCCAGGGAGCCCTCACTACGATGATCAACTGCCACTTTATATCGCCCGCCGATGCAAACCTATGACCCTCAACCCTCAAGAAATACGCAATACAGCCAAACTGCATAAACGATTTGAGCGCTGAAACGTAAAGGATTTATGTAGATTTGTGCCGCAGATGAAAGTAGGATTTCTCAGAGAAAGTTCCTATGCCGAACGGCGAGTAGTGCTCTTGCCAGATACGATTAAGCGACTCGGCGAACGTGGCTTCTCCTTCGTAATGCAAACAGGAGCCGGCGCTGACGTACATTACGCAGACAGGGAGTATGAACAGGTTGGGGTACAGATTTTTTCTGATGCTGTGTCTGTGGTGAAAGAAGCAGACATTCTACTGCGCCTTCGTATGCCCACTCGTGAGGAGCTGGATAGTTACCCTGATAGTAAGGTCCTGATAGGGATTTTACAGGCATGGCAACACGAAGCAGAACTGCAGCGGTTAGCAGCAAAAAAATGGTCGGTATTTGCTCTGGAGAGGATACCTCGGATTACACGCGCGCAAAGTATGGATGTTCTGTCTTCTATGGCAGCTTTGGGCGGCTATAAAGCGGTACTACTTGCAGCGGCACACTTTGGACGCGTGTTTCCTATGCTCACCACGGCAGCAGGCACACTTACACCTGCACGCGTGCTGGTGATTGGCGCGGGTGTAGCAGGCCTTCAAGCTATAGCCACAGCTCGGAGACTCGGCGCCCAAGTGGAAGCCTACGACATCCGAGCCGCCGCCAAAGAACAAGTGGAGAGTTTAGGCGCAAAATTCCTCCCTCTAACCTTAGAGAGCTCCGGAGAAGCATCTGGCGGATATGCCCGTGAGCTCACCTCCGAGGAGCAAGCAAAGCAGCGGGAAGCTCTCTCTGCCTACGTGGCACGAGCGGATATTGTAATCACCACAGCCGCCGTTCCAGGGCGCCCAGCCCCTAAGCTCATCACCGCAGACATGCGGCGAGCCATGAAACCCGGCAGCGTCATCGTGGATTTAGCCGCAGAAACTGGCGGCAACTGCCAAGAGACTATTCCTGGCGAAACCCAAGTACTTGATGGGATAACCCTTATAGCCCCTCTCAATCTCCCCGCCTCAATCCCTATCCATGCTTCTCAAATGCTGAGCCGAAACTTCATGGAGTTTCTAAGCCTTTTCCGTAAAAAAGACGGCACACTATCTATTCATACAGATGACGAACTGCTCAAAGGAACCTGTCTCCTCTGGCAAGGTGAATCTCTCCTACAAACAGCATAATGTATGACAGAAATCTTATTTGCCATTTTCATTTTCACTTTGGCTGCATTTTTGGGATTTGAGCTCATAAGCAAGGTTCCGCCTACGCTTCACACACCGCTGATGTCTGGCTCTAATGCTATATCGGGTGTGACGATTATCGGGGCACTTGTCGTGGCTGGTGAAAGCGGGTCTCCACTGCTGACGATACTCGGGGTATTGGCACTCATATTGGCTACGATAAATGTGGTAGGCGGATTTTTAGTTACCGACCGTATGCTCCGCATGTTCAAGAAGCGCGATTGAGTATGGAGAGCATCATTCAGACAGCATATTTATTAGCCTCGGTGAGCTTTATTGTAGCGATAAAGATGCTTGGCTCGCCGAAAACTGCTCGCACAGGCAATCTTTTAGGCGCCGCTGGAATGTTTTTAGGCATCATAGCCACCCTACTTCATCGAGAGGTTGTGAGATACGAGTGGATCGCAGCAGGGCTCGCCGTAGGTACTGGGTTAGGGGCATGGATGGCACTCAGCGTTCAAATGACAGCGATGCCTCAAATGGTGGCTATTCTGAACGGCTTTGGAGGGGCAGCCTCTGCTCTCGTAGCTATTGCTGAAGCTGAGAGGATTCTCCTAAGTACTTCATCCGAAGCGGCCTACTTCACCCTCTCTACAATCGGACTAAGCGTACTCATCGGTGCTGTGACTTTTTCAGGAAGTTTTATTGCATTTGCCAAACTTCAGGAGCTCATAACTGGTCGCCCCATCACCTTTCCCCTTCATCACTATCAGAGTTTGATTCTGCTGATAGCATCCATTGTGGGTACAATCGGATATACCCTTGGAGGAGGGACACTCCTTTTATATGGGCTGAGTGCGGCGGCGTTTCTATTAGGCCTATGGATAGCTTTACCAGTCGGAGGAGCTGATATGCCAGTGATTGTTTCTTTCTTAAATTCCCTTTCGGGGTTAGCTGCGGCAGCGACAGGCTTTGTACTAAACAACTATCTGCTGATCATATCAGGCACCCTCGTAGGGGCGTCGGGACTTATCTTGACTCAGATAATGTCTAAAGCGATGAACCGCTCTCTCTGGAGCGTGCTCTTCAGCGCAGTAGGCAAAAGTAGCGCTACCGGTACTACCCAAGATAAAAATATACGCTCCACTACGGCTGAGGATGTCGCTCTAATGCTCAGCTATGCCCGAGAAGTCGTCATCGTACCCGGCTATGGTATGGCTGTCGCCCAAGCCCAGCACGCTGTCAAAAAGCTCATGGATGCTCTGACCGTCAAGGATGTAAGGGTTCGTTTTGCTATCCATCCGGTGGCAGGGCGCATGCCCGGCCATATGAATGTCCTCCTTGCAGAAGCCGACATCCCTTATGAGCATTTATATGAAATGGAACAGATTAATCCCGACTTTCCTCAGGTGGATACCGTTCTTGTGATTGGTGCGAATGATGTCGTCAACCCCGCAGCCCGAAAAGACACCTCCAGCCCACTCTACGGCATGCCGATTCTGGACGTAGATAAGGCAAAAACTGTGATTGTCCTGAAGCGCTCCATGAACCCTGGATTTGCAGGGGTAGAAAATGAACTTTTCTATCAGCAAAACACCTATATGCTATTTGGCGATGCCCGACAAAGTATAGAAGCAATCACGCAGGCCCTGAAAAATATGTGAGCAAAGTCGTCACCTGGATAGATTTTTTTCAGCATTTAGAGAGGGCAGAATAACGCTCCTGAGACTCAAGCAGTCTCTCAGTGACTTTCTCTTGCAGACTCAAGAACCTATCTCTGCGACGGGCACTAATGTGTGCGACAGGTGTCGTACTTTTGTTCTCCATCGGGAACTTAGCTCAGGGGTTTAGAGCGCCTGCCTTACAAGCAGGAGGTCGGTGGTTCGATTCCACCAGTTCCCACGCCATCTTAGCTCAGCGGTAGAGCAGCTGATTCGTAATCAGCAGGTCGGCGGTTCGAGTCCGCCAGATGGCTCGTGCGCTGGGGCATATTTTTTCTCAGCCTCGGGGTGGCTCTTTATGTATCTTGTCAGAAAAGCGCCATTTCTTCGCCTGACTCACCTCATTACGTGGGAGATAGCGCCTGTCAGTCCTGCCATGCGGATATTGTAAAGGCATATCAAGCTACTTGGAAAGCGCATTCTCTTGTACCCATTACCAGTCAGCTTGAACGAATAGAAAATTTCGCCCAGTCAGCGGTATATGATAAGCACACAAACTTCTATTACCGCGCGGTCTGGGAAGGGGACTCCCTTTTCCTATATGAGTATCGTCTGCAAGGAAAAGACACGACATACCTGCGTCGGGAACGCTTAGACTTTGTCATCGGCTCAGGGCACCAGACCCGTTCATATCTCCTATGGCGAAACGGTTTTTTATATGAAGCGCCTCTGACATGGTATGTACAGCCCCAGAAATGGGACCTCTCCCCGGGCTATGCGGATGGAAAGAATAGCCGATTCAGCCGGGAGATTCAGCCGCCTTGTCTAAGCTGTCATGCGAGCGGCTGGGAAGCTATTCCTTGGACATACAATCAATACCGCCAGATAGGCGGAGCTATCGGTTGCGAATCTTGCCATGGTCCTGGTAGCTCTCACATACAGAATCCTCAGGACACCAGCTACTGGTGGAGCCGCTGGACCCCAGCTCAGCAAATGGATGTATGCAGCCGTTGCCATTTGGAAGGCATCGCCGTAGAAAAGCAAGCCGGCTGGAAGCCCAAAGAGAGTCTCTCCAAATACTGGGCGATATTCCTTCCAGAAAGAGCCGAACTGGGGCAGTTTGGAATCGCTTCACATGCTGAACGGTTATTGCGCTCTGCTTGTTTTCAGAAAGGCAAAGCGACCTGTACGACCTGTCATAATCCTCATCCCACTCAGACGGTTCTTTCGTACGAAAACCGCTGCCTAAGCTGCCATCGTACAGGCTGCAAAAATCCTAATCATGCTTCCACCGGCTGTGTAGGCTGTCACATGCCCAAAGGAAAATCCAGTGACATTCCTCATACTCGCTTTACAGACCATTACATCCGCGTAGTGAATGCCGCTAAGATAGACTCGCCTAAGCACCCCAAGCTTATTTGTGCAACGGAGAAGAACCCTGACTCTACCCTCATCGCCCATGCCTACCTGAAATGGTACTCCGAGGATAAACCAGAACCGTGGGTTTTAGAGTATGCTTTGAGTTACCTCCCCAAAAACAAGGCACCCGAAATACAAGCCCGAGCCTATCTCTTAGCAGGGGATTATCGCCAAGCGCTGCCCTTAGCGGTCCAAGCCCTCCAAACCGACACTACCCTAAACTTGCTGGAGATGTATGCTTATCTTTTAGAACTAACAGGTCAAGTTGACCGTGCTCTAAACGCTTGGGCGGAGCTGAAACGGCGAGCTCCGGCTTATCCCGAAGCGCAGTTTAGATATATCCTTCTCGCTTTTCAGAGTGGGAAGCTCAGCCCTCAGTCGGCCTATGAAGAGATGGTCAGCTTGACTCGTATTCAGCCATGGAATGCACAGTTTCACTATAATGCCGCCGTACTTGCAGGTATTTTAGGGCGACGAACAAATGCTAAACTCCATCTACAATCGGCATTGGCTTATGAACCTGACTACCAAGCCGCTATTGAAGCGCTTAGAAGGCTTCCATAAAGTGCGTACCTTCGTCCGGTGCAGCGTTACGATCTCGTCATTATTGGTAGCGGGCCTGGTGGCTATGTAGCTGCCATACGCGCAGCCCAACTCGGCTTATCGGTCGCTCTCGTGGAACGTTATCCCAGCCTTGGTGGAACTTGCCTGAATGTCGGCTGTATCCCCTCTAAAACCCTTCTGGACTCCTCTGAGTTGTACTACGAAGCTCAAAAGCATTTCTCCGAACATGGGATTTTTATAGAAAACCTTTCCCTAAGCTGGGAAAAGATGCTCGCCCGAAAAAGCCAAGTCGTAAAACAGACAGTTGGCGGGGTAGAATACCTAATGAAAAAAAATAAGATAGAAGTCTTTCACGGACACGGACGCTTCATCTCCGCTAATGAAATCGCTGTAGAAGGTGGTCCGACCCTCTACGGCAAATACATCATCATCGCCACTGGCTCTAAACCTGCCAGTTTGCCTCATATTTCTATAGATAAAAAGCGCATCATCACCTCCACAGAAGCACTGAGCCTGAATGAACTTCCACGGCGCTTAGCTATCATCGGAGGTGGTGTCATAGGCGTGGAGATGGCTTCTATTTTCGGACGATTGGGTACAGAAATCACGATTATAGAGTATTTAGATAGGTTACTGCCCGGGATGGATGCCGATGCTGGGGAAGAGGCTCGGAGGATTCTCACAGCAGATTATGGTGCAAAAATTCTTTTAGGACATAGCGCCCAAAGTGCTGAGGTCAGGGAGGAAAGAGTGTATCTCACAGCTGCCCCACGCGCAGGCGGAAGTACCATCAACATAGAAACCGATTACGTACTGGTAGCTGTGGGACGGCGCCCTTATACGGACGGATTAGAGCTTGAAAAGGCAAGCTTAGCGGTAGATGAGCGGGGACGCATCCCTGTAAATTCGCAGCTCCAAACCGCTGTACCACATATCTATGCTATTGGCGACGTCATACAAGGGCCTATGTTGGCCCATAAAGCCTCGGAGGATGGAATTTTCGTAGCAGAGCAGCTCGCTGGACGAAAGCCACATTTAGATTATTTACAAGTTCCCTCAGTCGTGTATATCTGGCCGGAAATCGCTGGAGTTGGCTACACGGAAGAAATGCTTCGGCAAGAGGGACGCCCCTATCGCACAGGGAAGTTCCCTTATAGAGCCTCGGGACGAGCGAGAGCCGCTCACGAGACTCGGGGCTTTGTGAAAGTAATAGCTGATGCTAAGACCGACTTGCTTCTCGGCATGCATATTGTAGGTCCGCGGGCTGCTGACTTAATCGCCATTGGAGTGGCGGGATTAGCCTACGGGGCATCAGCGGAAGACATTTTTAGATTGCCATTAGCTCACCCTACCTTTAGCGAAGCGCTGAAAGAAGCCGCACTCGCCGCGAGTGAAGGGGGACCTCTGCATCTGTGATATCAAGCCGGCTTTCTCAGAGCTGCTACTGGT